>JAQGNA010000409.1 GCA_028292075.1 Rhodoferax sp.
CTTCGGCCGCGCGTACCACGCCTTCGCGGCGAAACAGAAACCCGTCTTCGAGGGCAACTGACATGAGCGACACGACCTACCTCGACTGGCCCTTCTTCGACGACCGGCACCGCGCGCTGCAGGCCGACCTTGACGCCTGGTGCGCGGCCCACATTCCGCAGGACCATGCCGCCGACGTGGACGCGGCTTGCCGCGCGCTGGTCAAGAGCCTGGGGCAGGGCGGCTGGCTGCGTTATGCCGTGGCCGGCACCGCGCATGGCGGCGACGCCGAAGCGATCGACACCCGTTCACTCTGCCTTTTGCGCGAGACGCTGGCACGGCATTCCGGGCTGGCCGACTTCGCGTTCGCCATGCAGGGACTGGGCTCCGGCGCGATCTCGCTGGCCGGCAGCGAGGCGCAGAAGGCGCATTACCTCGGCCGCGTGGCGCGGGGCGAGGCCATTGCCGCGTTCGCGTTGTCCGAACCCGATGCCGGCTCCGATGTGGCCGCGCTCGCCTGCGCCGCCGAGGTGGTGGGGGACGAGGTGGTTCTGAACGGCGAGAAGACCTGGATCTCGAACGGCGGCATCGCCGACTTCTACGTGGTGTTCGCCCGCAGCGGCGAGGCGCCCGGCTCACGCGGCATCTCGGCCTTCATCGTGGACGCCGAAGCCAGGGGCTTCGAGATTGCCGAACGCATCGACGTGATTGCGCCGCATCCGCTGGCGCGCCTGAAGTTCACCAACTGCCGCATTCCGCTGTCGCAACGCGTGGGCGGGGCGGGCGAGGGCTTCAAGGTGGCGATGCGCACGCTCGACGTGTTCCGCACCTCGGTGGCCGCGGCGGCCCTCGGCTTCGCGCGGCGCGCCTTCGATGAAGGCATGGCCCGCGCCACCACCCGCAAGATGTTCAACGGCGTGCTGGCCGACTTCCAGCTCACACAGGCCAAGCTGGCCCAGATGGCCACCACCATCGACAGCGCCGCGCTGCTCACCTACCGCGCGGCCTGGCTGCGCGACCAGGGCAAGAACGTGACCCGCGAGGCCGCGATGGCCAAGATGGTGGCCACCGAAGGCGCGCAGCAGGTGATCGATGCAGCGGTGCAGCTCTGGGGCGGCATGGGCGTGGTGAGCGAGCAGCCGGTGGAGCGGCTCTACCGCGAGATACGCGCCCTGCGCATCTACGAAGGCGCAACAGAAGTCCAGCAACTGATCATCGCCCGCGACCTGTTGAAGGCCGCGGCGGAGGCCAGGCCCGCAAGCCATTCGTAATCAGGAGCCGTCATGACCAGCGCCCTCGTCGATACCTTCGCCCGTGACCGCCTGCCAGCGTTGGAGGACCAGCCCGAATTTCTGTTCGACCTGCCTTCGCTGCAATTCCCGGCCAGGCTGAACTGCGCCACCGAACTGCTTGATCGCCACGTGGCGGAGGGCCGGGGCGACCGCGTCTGCCTGCAGGCTGACGGCCTGCGCTGGACCTATGCCGACCTGCAGGCGCAGGCCAACCGCATCGCCAACGTGCTGGTCCGCGACATGGGCCTGGTGCCGGGCAACCGCGTGCTGCTGCGCTCGGCCAACAACCCGATGCTGGTGGCCTGCTGGTTTGCGGTCATGAAGGCGGGCGGCATTGCCGTGGCGACGATGCCGCTGTTGCGCGCCAAGGAACTCACGCAGATGGCGCAGCGCGGCGAGGTGTCGCATGCGCTGTGCGACGCCCGGCTGGCCGACGAGCTGAAGCTGGCATTGCCGCAGTGCCCGAGGCTCACGCGCGTCCGTTATTTCAACGGCGTCGAGCCCGGCGGCGAGTCCGGCCTCGAGGCTGCGATGGCGCAGCGGCCCGCCACCTTCGACAACGTGGACACCGCGGCCGACGACACCTGCATCCTGGCGTTTACCTCGGGCACCACCGGCGAGCCCAAGGGCACCATGCATTTCCACCGCGACGTGATGGCGATCTGCGCCTGCTGGCCACCGCACATCCTGCGGCCGAACGCCGACGACGTCTTCATCGGCAGCCCGCCGCTTGCCTTTACCTTCGGGCTGGGCGGCCTGGTGCTGTTCCCGATGTCGGTGGGTGCCTCGGCGGTGCTGCTGGAAAAGGCATCCCCAAAGGACCTGCTGGAAGCCGTGATGCGGTACGGCGCCACCGTGCTGTTCACCGCGCCCACCTCGTACCGTGTCATGGCTCAACAGGCTGCCGCCCTGCGTGGCGGCAGCCTGCGCAAATGCGTTTCCGCCGGTGAAGCGCTGCCGGCGGCCACCCGTGCGCTGTGGAAGGAAGTGACCGGCATCGAGCTCATCGACGGCATCGGCGCCACCGAGTTGCTGCACATCTTCATTTCGGCGGACGAGGCCCATGCGCGGCCCGGCGCCACGGGCAAGCCGATTCCCGGCTATGTGGCGCAGGTGGTCGACGAAGCCGGCCGGCCCCTGCCGCCCAATACCGTCGGCAAGCTCGCGGTGAAGGGTCCAACGGGTTGCCGCTACCTGGCCGATCCGCGCCAGAAGCAGTATGTGAAGAACGGCTGGAACCTGACCGGCGACGCCTACCTGATCGACGACGACGGCTATTTCCACTACCAGTCACGCACCGATGACATGATCATCTCGGCGGGCTACAACATTGCCTCGCCCGAGGTGGAAGACGCCTTGCTGCTGCACCCCAAGGTGGCGGAATGCGGCGTGATCGGTGTGGCCGATGCCGAGCGCGGGCAGATCGTCAAGGCCTATGTGGTGCTGCAGCCGGGCGTCGCGCCTTCCGAGGCGATGGTGAACGAACTGCAGGAGTTCGTGAAGGCCAGCGTCGCGCCCTACAAGTACCCTCGGGCCATCGAATTCCGCGACAACCTGCCGCGCACCGAAACCGGCAAGCTGCAGCGCTTCAGGCTGCGCGATCCGCTGTGACGCGCCAGCCGATCTTGAACAACCACAACACCAGGAGATCAC
>JAQGNA010000417.1 GCA_028292075.1 Rhodoferax sp.
CTTCGGCCCTGGTTCGGCTGGGGCTGGGGCGAGCTCGATTACGCGCATTTCGTCACGCCCTACCCGGGGCCGCGCTTTTGCGACATCCTGGACAACGCCCACAACCTACCGCTGCATCTGGCGGTCGAACTCGGAGTGCCGGTGGCGGTCGGTGTCTGCGGCCTTTTGGTCGTGCTGGTCGTCCGTGCGAGGCCCTGGCGCGAGGCGGATCCCACGCGCCAGCTGGCGTGGACGGTGCTGGCACTCATCGGGCTGCACAGCCTCCTGGAATACCCGCTCTGGTACGGGCCGTTCCAGATGGCTACCGGCCTGAGCCTCTGGATGCTGTGGCCCCGCCGCATCCATGCGCCTTCGCCGACGGCCGCCCTCGCGGTCCGGGGGTTCTGTGGCGTGCTGGCCCTCGCGATGGCTGCGGCCTGCGGCTACATCGCTTGGGACTATTTTCGGATCAGCCAGATCTACCTGCCACCGGATGCGCGCGCAGAGGCATACCGTGGCGATACGCTTTCAAAAATTCGAGACACGCGTCTGTTCACAGGGCAGGTCGACTTTGCCGAGCTCACCATCACCCCGTTGACGCCGCAGAACGCCCAGCACCAGCATGACCTGGCAGAGCGTCTGCTGCACTTTTCACCTGAGCCAAGGGTGATCGAAAAGCTCATCGACAGTGCCGTGCTGCTGCACCTCGACGACGAGGCGAGGATCAACCTGGCCCGCTACCGCGCCGCCTTTCCCGATGCCCACGACCGGTGGGCGGCCACGCGCCGGCTGCCGTACTGACGACGTTCAACCGCCCGCCACCTGGCTGTTCGCCACATAACTGCCCGACTTCCCGCCGTGCTTTTCCAGCACCCGCACATCGGTGATGGTCATGCCGCGGTCCACCGCCTTGCACATGTCGTAGATGGTCAACAGTGCCACCTGCACGGCGGTCAGCGCTTCCATCTCCACACCGGTCGGACCCACGGTTTCAACGGTTGCCGTGCACTGCACCTGCGGCACCGGGCCGGCTTCCGGAGTGAACGCCAGCGCGACCCGCGTCAGCGCCAGCGGATGGCAAAGCGGAATGAGGTCGCTGGTCTTCTTGGCGGCCTGGATGCCGGCGATGCGCGCGATGCCCAGCACGTCGCCCTTTTTGGCGGTGCCGCTTTCGATCAGCGCCAGAGTGGCCGCCTGCATCTCGATGCGGCCGCTGGCAACGGCCACGCGGTGGGTGTGGGCTTTGGCGGCCACGTCGACCATGTGGGCCTGGCCTTGGGCGTCAAAATGCGTCAGGGAAGTCATGGGCACGAGGATCGGTTGACAGATAGGTTGACTGGGATCGATTGACAGAACGTTCACACAGACGAGGGATCATACGGCGATGGTTCAATGGAAAGAGCGGCTGCGTGCGGCCGGCATTCACCTGGGCATGAGTCTGGCGATCGCACTGCTGGCGGGTCTGCTGGTCTTCGGCGTCTGGTATCCCTATCCCTACCGCGAAATCTCGGGGGGGCGTGAGCTTTTCATGCTGTTGGTGGCGGTCGACGTGGTGCTGGGTCCGTTGCTCACGCTGGCCATTTTCGACCGGACCAAAACGTGGCCGACGCTGCGGCGCGACCTTGCCGTCATTGGCTTGCTGCAACTGGCCGGCTTGAGCTACGGGCTGTGGACGGTGTTCGTGGCGCGGCCGGTGCACCTGGTGTTCGAGATCGACCGGTTCCGGGTGGTCCACGCGGTCGATGTGCCTGCGGACCTGCTGCCCAAGGCCCCGCCGGCGCTGCAGCGGCTGCCGCTTTGGGGCCCCACGGCGCTGGGCCTGCGCCCTTTTGTCGACGCCAACGAGAAGATGAACGCCACCCTCGCGGCGCTCGCCGGTGCCGACCTCGGCGCTCGGCCCGATTTCTGGCAGCCTTATGCACTTTCTGCCGCGGACGTGGCCAAGGCCGCCAAGCCCCTGGCCCAGTTGAAGAGCCGCTTCCCCGACGAAGCGCAGGCCATCGACCGCGCGGTAGCGTCTTCTGGCCGCACGGCCGAGGCGGTTGCCACCGTGCCGCTGGTCGGCCGCAAATCCTTCTGGACGGTCTTCGTCGACGCCCGCTCGGGCGCCGTGCTGGCCTTCCTGCCGATCGACTCATTCTGAAAGGGATCCCCGACGATGCCTTCCAACCGAAAACGCCCGTCCAGCATCATTTGTCTGGCGTTGGCCTGCGCCCTGGCCGCACCGACGGCACCGGCCTGGGCGCAAGCGCGCAATGCCGCCGGCTCGCCGTCCATCTCGCAACTGCCGACCCTGGGCGACGGCAGCGACATGACGAGCGCCGGCGAGCGCCGCCTGGGCGAGCGCATCGCGCGCGAGATCTACCGCGACCCGGACTACATCGACGATCCGGTGCTCGCCGAATACGTGCAGAGCGTGTGGCAGCCGCTGCTCGATGCGGCCCGCGTCCGGGGCGAGCTGTCCGCAGAGCTCGACCAGCGCTTCGCCTGGGAAATCATGATGGGCCGCGACCGCACCATCAACGCCTTTGCGCTGCCCGGCGGCTACCTGGGCATGAACCTCGGCCTGATCGGCGTGGTCACCAGTCCTGACGAACTGGCTTCGGTGCTGGCCCACGAACTGAGCCATGTCACGCAACGCCACATCTCGCGGCTGATGGCGCAGCAGGGCAAGCAGATGCCCTGGCTGATCGGCGCAATGATCCTGGGCGCACTGGCCGCCAGCAAGAACCCCGACGCCGGAAACGCCATGATCGTCGGCGGCCAGGCGGCAGCGGCGCAGAGCGGGCTCAACTTCTCGCGCGACATGGAGCGCGAGGCCGACCGCGTCGGCTTCGGCGTCATGACGCAGGCGGGTTTTGCGCCCCAGGGCTTCGTCAGCATGTTCGAGAAGCTGCAGCAAGCCTCGCGGCTCAACGACAACGGCTCGTTCCCTTACCTCCGCAGCCATCCGCTGACCACCGAGCGCATCGCCGACATGCAGTCGCGCCAGGTGCTCGATGCCCGGCCCGGCGGCGGCCCGACGCCCATTCCCACCAGCACCGTGCACGCGATGATGTCGGCCCGCGCCCGCGTGCTGACGCGGCCTGGCATCGACGTGCTGCGGTCCTGGCAGGCCGACGCGCAGAACCTGGCCCGCAGCAGCGCGCCCTTCGACGCCAACATGGCCGGCGTGCTGTACGCAGGCGCCACCGCCGGGCTGCAGCAGCGCGACTTCGCCGCGGCTCGGGCTCTTGCCGCGAGGCTCATGG
>JAQGNA010000445.1 GCA_028292075.1 Rhodoferax sp.
GGCAACGCCGCGCGCGGCTGTACCAGCGGCTCGGCTTCGGAGAGCTGTATCTGCCCGACGCAGGAGAGTTCATCGGCTTCTGGCGGCTGCGCGACTGGCTCAAGCTGCTCAGCTTCGAGGTCGAATCGGTGCGGTTCGGCTGTTACCGTCCATCGGTCGCCAGCGAGGCCTGGTTGAACCGCTTCGACTGGATGGACCGGGCCGGCGAGCGCTGGTGGCCGATCTTCGGCGGCGTCTATTTTTTGACGGCGGTGAAACGGGTGCGCGGCATGCGGCTCCTGGGTGCCGCCTGGAAGCCGGTCAAGGCCCGGGCCAGTGCGCCCATGCCGGTGGCCAACCGGGGCCGGCACCAACGACAACATGCTGAAAGGCGCTGAAAAAAGGCGTTAAAAAAGGCGCTAAAGGCGCGATACGGCGTACTGGCTTAAACAGCGCCCGCCATCTGGTACAACCCGCAGGTTTTAAAAAGAGGTTTTGTTTGAATCAAGTCGAGATGTACACCGATGGGGCCTGCAAGGGCAACCCCGGTCCGGGTGGTTGGGGTGTTTACCTGCGGTGGGGCACCCTTGAGAAAGAACTGTTTGGCGGCGAATTGGGCACGACCAACAACCGCATGGAAATGATGGCGGTGATTCAGGGACTGTCTGCGCTGAAGCAGCCCTGCGAGGTGACGCTCTACCTGGACAGTCAGTACGTGCTCAAGGGCATCACCGAATGGCTCCCCGGCTGGAAGGCACGCGGCTGGCGCACCGCCTCGAAGGAACCGGTCAAGAACGTCGAGCTGTGGCAGCAACTCGACAAGCTCGTGGCCGGTGGAGCCCACAAAATCGACTGGCGCTGGGTGCGTGGCCACAATGGAAACCCCGGCAACGAACGCGCCGACATGCTTGCCAATCGAGGGGTCGACCTTGCGCTTGGCCGGCGCTGACAACAATACTTTGATGGCCCTGCTGGTGCTTGGCGGCGCTTGCGGGCCTGTCGCTCCTGACCTCCGCTGAACTTGCCAACACGCACACTGCCTCACTGCCATGCTTCAAGATTCCGACGCGGCACCGCCGCAGACCTTCCTCTGGCACGACTACGAGACCTTCGGCACCAACGTGCGGCGGGACCGCCCGGCGCAGTTCGCCGCCATTCGCACCGATGCCGAACTCAACGAAATCGGCGAACCGATCATGTGGTACTGCCGGCCGGCGCCGGATTTTTTGCCTGATCCAGCGTCTTGCCTGATCACAGGCATCACGCCCCAGACCTGCCTGGAACGCGGCATTCCAGAGCACGAATTCGCGGGCCGCATCGCCGCGGCGCTGGGGCAGCCCGGCACCATCGGCGTAGGCTACAACACGATCCGTTTCGACGACCAGGTGACGCGCTTCCTGCTGTGGCGCAATCTCATCGACCCCTATGCGCGTGAATGGCAAAACCACTGCGGCCGCTGGGATTTGCTCGACGTCGTGCGTACCGCGCACGCGCTGCGGCCCGAGGGCGTGCAGTGGCCGAAGAATGCCGAAGGCCAGACCAGTTTTCGGCTGGAGCACCTGACCGCGGCCAACGGCCTGGCGCATGACACCGCGCACGATGCGCTGTCGGACGTGCGCGCGACCATCGGCCTGGCGCGCCTGTTGCGCAGTGCGCAGCCGCGGCTTTTCGATTTCTGCTTCGGATTGCACCGCAAGGAACGCGTGGCCGCAGAACTGGGTCTCCCTGCCACGCCGCAAACGGCGCGGCCCTTTCTGCACATCTCGGGCATGTTCGGCGTCGACCGTGGCTGCCTGGCGCTGATGTGGCCCCTGGCCATGCATCCGACCAACCGCAACGAACTGATCGCCTGGGATCTCGCGCACGACCCCACCGAGCTTGGCCTGCTCCGGGCCGAGGACATCCGCCTGCGCCTGTTCAGCAAGGCCGAGGATCTGCCCGATGGACTGACCCGCCTGCCGGTGAAGACGGTGCACCTGAACAAGTCGCCCATGGTGGTGGGCCGACTGAAGACGCTGTCGCCCGAGATGGCGCAGCGGTGGGGCCTGGACATGGCCGCCCAACTGCAACATGCGCAGCTTGCTGCCGCCTTGCCCGACATGAGCGGCATCTGGCCTGAAGTGTTCGCGCGGCCGGCCACCCCGCAGCGGCCCGATATCGACGAAGATCTTTATGGCGGATTTCCCACTGATGACGACCGCCGCCGGCTCGACCGCTTGCGCGCGATGCCACCGGCTCAGTTGGCCACCACGCGGACCAGTTTCGACGATCCGAGACTTGAAGAGCTGGTGTTTCGCTTCCGCGCGCGCAATTTCGAGTCGATGCTCACCGAAGAGGAACAGGGCCGCTGGCTCTCGCACCGGGCGGCGCGGCTTTTTGAAGGCGCGAACGGGGCCCGCACCATCGACGCCTTTTTCGCCGAGATCGACGTCCTCTCCGAAAATGCCGACGAACGGGGTGAGGAAATCCTGGGGGCACTCTACGATTACGCCGAGGTCATCGCACCTGAGCGGGACTGAGCGCAGTTGCCGCGCAGGTTGGCGCAACGGGCGCAACGGGCACAACGGGCACGACGGAGGCGGCGGAGCTGGCGTAGGCCGTGCTCGCCGGCTGCGAAGGACTTATCTCGCGTTTGCCTGGAGAATTAGGGTTTACCCTAGCACAAACATGCAGATGCGCTGACAAGTGCTGCAGTGCAGCAAAATATCGGGTTCAATTCATTCATGCGCAAAAGTCTCAGCAGCTTGTGGCTGAAAAGCATCAAGCGCATCAGCAAGGTTCAACAACGCCAGGGCTC
>JAQGNA010000608.1 GCA_028292075.1 Rhodoferax sp.
GGCATCGCCCGCAACGGCGCCAAGATGGTGACCGCGGTGGCCACCGCCAACGTGCCCAAGTTCACCGTCAACAACGGCGGCAGCTTCGGCGCCGGCAACAACGGCTTGTGCGGCCGGGCCTACTCGCCGCGCTTCCTCTGGATGTGGCCGAACGCGCGCATCTCGGTGATGGGCGGCGAGCAGGCCGCCGGCGTGCTGGCCACCGTGCGGCGCGACGGCATCGAAGCCAAGGGTGGCGCCTGGAGCGCCGAAGAAGAAGAAAGCTTCAAGGCACCGATCCGCAACCAGTACGAGGTGCAAGGCCACCCGTACTACGCCACCGCCCGCCTGTGGGACGATGGCGTCATCGACCCAGCCGACACGCGCCGCGTGCTGGCGCTGGGCCTGAGCGCAGCGAAGAACGCGCCGATTCCCGACGCAAAGTTTTGTTTGTTCCGTATGTGATGCAGCCGCGCTCTCAAGGAAAACTGGCATGGAACCGTTAAAAATCCGCGTCGAACACCACGTCGCCACCGTCACCCTGAACCGCCCCGAGGTGCGCAACGCGTTCAACGACGCGTCCATCGCCGCCCTGGCCGCAGCCTTCAAGTCACTGGGTGAAGACCCCGCCGTGCGCGCCATCGTCCTCGCCGCCGAGGGCGTGGGCTTCTGCGCCGGCGCCGACCTGAACTGGATGCGGCGCATGGCCGAGTACAGCCGCGAAGAAAACCTGGCCGACGCCGCGCAGCTCGCCGAGATGCTGCGCGTGATCTACGCCTGCCCCAAGCCGACGGTGGCCCGGGTGCAGGGCGACGTGTTCGCCGGTGGCATGGGGCTGGTGGCGGCCTGCGACATCGCGGTGAGCGTCGACACGGCCAACTACTGCCTGAGCGAAGTGCGCCTGGGCCTGATCCCCGCGACCATCGGTCCGTACGTCGTGCGGGCCATGGGGGGGCGCGCCGCCCACCGGTACGCGCTGACGGCAGAGCGCTTCAGCGCGGCCGAGGCACTGCGCATCGGCTTCGTGCACGAAGTGGTGGCGGCCGAGGCGCTCGATGCCAAGGTGGCCGAGATGACCGGTGCCCTGGTGAACGCCGGCCCGGCCGCGGTGCGTGCATGCAAGCGCCTGGTGCAGGACGTGGCGGGGCGCGAGATCGACGCGGCGCTCATCGCCCGCACGGTGGAAGGCATTGCCGACATCCGTGCCAGCGACGAAGGGCGAGAGGGCATCCAGGCCTTCCTGCAGAAGCGCAAGCCCCACTGGCTGGCGGCCTGAGGCGCACGGCATGGAAGCGCTCTGGCAAAACTTCGTGCAGTGGCTGCACACACTGGGACTGCACTACGGGCCTGGCGCGGCCAACGTGGCCGGCGAGCTGGGCAGCGGGGTGGCGCACGTCGCGCAGAAGCTCGACCTGACCTCGTTGCTGGCGCTGGCCGCCGCTCTCGGCTGGGCCAGCGGATTCCGCCTCTATGCCGTGGTGTTCATCACCGGCATCGCGGGCCTGGCCGGGTGGATTCCGCTGCCGCCCGGGCTGCAGTTGCTGCAGCACCCGTTGATGCTGACAGCGGCCGGCGGCATGCTGTTCCTCGAGTTCTTCGCCGACAAGATTCCGGGCGTCGATTCGCTCTGGGACATCGTTCAGAGCGTGGTCCGCATCCCCGCCGGCGCGGCGCTCGCGGCCGGCGTCTTCGGCGCCGACAACACCACCATGGCGGCCGTTGCGGCGCTCATGGGCGGCACGCTAGCGGCCAGCAGCCAGGCGGCCAAAACGACCACGCGCGCGGCCATCAACGCCTCGCCGGAGCCGTTCTCCAACCTGCTGGCCAGCCTGGTCGAAGACGGCCTGGTGGTCGGCGTGATGTGGCTTTCAACGGCGCACCCGGTGGTGTTCGGCGTGCTGCTGGCCATCGTGGTCGTGATCATGTGGATCGTCACCTGGATGCTCATCAAATTCCTGAAGGCCGCCTTCGCGCGCCTGTCGCGGTTCTTTTCGGGTGGTGACAAAGGCGGACTGAATGTTTAAAAAAATACTGATCGCAAACCGCGGTGAGATAGCCTGCCGGGTGGCAGCGACGGCGCGGCGCATGGCCATCAAGACTGTCGCCGTGTACTCCGACGCCGACGCCGACGCCAAGCACGTGGCCGCCTGCGACGAGGCGGTCCACATCGGCGGCAGCGCACCGAAGGACAGCTACCTGCGCTGGGAGCGCATCCTCGAAGCGGCCCGCGAAACCGGCGCCGAGGCCATCCACCCTGGCTACGGCTTCTTGAGCGAGAACGAAGACTTCGCCCGTGCCTGCGCGGCCGCCGGGCTGGTGTTCATCGGCCCGCCGGCTTCGGCGATCCAGGCGATGGGGCTGAAGGCCGAATCGAAGCAGCTGATGGAAAAGGCCGGCGTGCCGCTGGTGCCCGGCTACCACGGCAGCGACCAGGACCCGGCCCTGCTGCAGCGCGAGGCCGACCGCATCGGCTACCCGGTGCTGATCAAGGCCAGCGCCGGTGGCGGCGGCAAGGGCATGCGCGCGGTCGACAGGTCCGAGGACTTCGCTGCGGCGCTGGCCTCGTGCCAGCGCGAGGCGATCAACAGCTTCGGCGTCGAGGCGGTGCTGATCG
>JAQGNA010000463.1 GCA_028292075.1 Rhodoferax sp.
TGCAACGCAACACCATCGTCGACACCGAGGAACAGCGCATCGCCAGTCTGCAGGGCGCTTTGAAGTGCGGTACGAACTGCGGCTCCTGCCTGCCCGAGGTGCGCCGCCTGGTCCGCATGGCGATGCCCGCCCGGCAACCGGCATGACACTGGGCGTTCCGCCGGCGACGAAATTCCGCTTATCACCAAAAGTCATCAACGATCCGCGACAATCCGGCCCCATGGGAATCAGCCAATACATCAAGGAAATCGGCCGCGGCAAGGACGGCGCCCGTTCGCTCAGCCGCGAGCAGGCCGCCGATCTCTTCGGCCAGGTGCTGGACGGCACCGTCACCGACCTCGAGATCGGCGCGTTCTGCCTGGCGATGCGCATCAAGGGCGAGACACCCACCGAGATGGCCGGCTTTCTTGACGCCGCCGCGCAGCGGATCGACAGTCTGCCCGCCAGCGAGCGGCCGGTGGTGGTGCTGCCCAGCTACAACGGCGCACGCAAGCTGCCGGTCCTCACGCCGCTGCTGGCCCTGTTGCTGGCGCGCGAGGGTCTGCCGGTGCTGCTGCATGGCACGGCGACCGAAAGCCAGCGTGTCTGCGTTCCGGACGTGTTGGCCGCCCTGGGCATGCCCTTGCTGACAGCCACGCGCCGGATCGACAGCGGCGAAGTGGCCTATGCCGCGACCGAACTGCTCTGCCCCGGCCTGAAGCGGCTGCTCGACGTGCGCCGCACCGTGGGCCTGCGCAATCCAGCGCACAGCCTGGTCAAGCTGATGTCGCCCTGCGCCGGGCCCAGCCTGGTGGTCAGCAGCTACACCCATCCTGAATACGCGGTGTCGATGGGGGAGACCTTCTCGTTGATGCGCAGCCACGCCATGCTGCTGCGCGGCACCGAAGGCGAAGTGGTGGCCGACCCCCGGCGCCTGCCGCAGATGACCGGCTACCTGCACGGAGAGCCCATGGTGCTGCAAGAGGCACAGGCTGGGCCATTGGCCGCCGTTCCGGAGCTTCCGCGCGAGATCGACGCCACCACCACCGCTGCCTACATCCACGACGTACTGGACGGGCGCAAGGCGGTGCCGTCCCCGATCGCACGGCAGGTGGCACTGATCGTGCACCTGACCCAACAGATCAGCGCCATCGAGGCCCAGCCCGCATGAAGACTCCTCACGATCAACAAGCATCCAACCTCGGCACGGCGGCGACGCTGCAGGCTGTGCAAGCGGCTTTTCCGGCTCGCCTGAATCGGGCTGGCGGTCGCTGCACTTTGGTCGGCGCGGGCCCGGGCGATCCGGAACTGCTCACCATCAAGGCCTTGCGTGCCATCCAATCGGCCACCGTGCTCCTGGTTGACGACCTGGTGAACCAGGACATCGTGGCCTTCGCCTCGCCCACGGCAAGGATCGTTCATGTCGGCAAGCGCGGCGGTTGCAAGTCCACTCCCCAGGCCTTCATCGAAAAACTGATGATCACCGCCGCACGTGACGGAGAGAACGTGGTGCGGCTCAAGGGTGGCGATCCGTTCATCTTCGGCCGCGGTGGCGAAGAGATCGAACATCTCCGGGCCGCAGGCATCGAGGCGGAGGTCATCAACGGCATCACGTCGGGACTGGCCGCCGTCACCTCACTCGGGTTTCCGCTGACCCACCGAGAACATGCGCACGGCGTGGTGTTCGTCACTGGACATGCAAAGCCTGGCGACCAAGGCACCGACTGGCGGTCGCTGGCCGCCACGGCGCACAGCGCCAAATTGACGCTGGTCATCTACATGGGCGTGAGCGGCGCGCAGCGCATCCAGGCGGAATTGCTCACGGGGCTGCCGGAATCCACGCCGGTGGCCGTGGTTCAAAATGCCACGCTGCCGCACCAGCGCCACGTCATCACCACTTTGAGCGCGCTTTGCGAAGCCATCTCGCGGGAGGAGTTGGGCAGCCCCTCCATCATGATCGTGGGTGACGTGGTTCAAGGCATGCAAGCCGCTGGTCGGCAGCCCATGGCGAACTTGCAGGCCCACCGCATCGGCTGATTCGACCCGTTCCCTGCCGGCTTTTTCAGGCCGGCTGGTCAGCGGCGCCGCCCGCCTTGTCAGCCTCTGGCGGCTTCGGCCGTATCAGCGCCTTGCGCCCCAAATGAAACGCCAGCAGGTGCACGGGCATGCGAATCCAGTGCGAACGGAGGAACAGCGCAAAGCGTGCAGGGGTGGAACCCAGGCTTTCGCTGCTGTCGTGCATGGGCCGCAGAGCCCGCAGGTACAACGCGTCCATGAGCGACGCCGTCCCTGACGCCGGCCGACCGGCAGCCGCGCCCTTCAGCACCTCCGCTGGCACCGGTGTCTGGAGCATGAGCGTCGTGAAACGCAACGCGTAGTACAAGGGACGCAGCAAGCCCAACTCGGCGGCGCGGGGCACCAACCCGTCCCAGAACCCCGGCCGTGGACCAAAGTGCCGCAGCAGGCTGTCCAGATCGAACAGATCGCGCAACGCACTGTGAAACTCGCCTTCGTGGAACAGGTGGGTGGCGCTGTGCAGGAACATGTCCCAGGGTTGCAATACCCACAAGCCGTCTCGGCCCGGCAGCGGCTCGATGCCTTTGAACAACAGCGGCGTGTTGACCTTGATGCGCGCCGTCTCAGGAAGGATGGTGTGGTGCACATCGAGCGAGGTACCACGGCGCAGATGGCGCAGCGGCGGGATCTCGTGCATCCATTGACGGTAGTAGCGCTGGTCGTAGGCATCATGGTTCTCGTCCTGCCAACCATGCATCATGAGTTCGCTCTCTACGTCGGGCAGTCCTGATTTGGGCACCAGAATGTCGATATCGGAGAAGGTGCGTCCATGGGAAGTAGGCAGCCCGGCCAGCACATAAGCCGCACCTTTGAGCAGCACGACAGGCACCCCTGCGCCAGCCACTTCGCGCGCCAAAGTTTCAACCTCGCGGACAACGGTTTCGGCGCGCCGGTCGGCCGAAAGCTTCTCGGCGAGCAGATGCTGACGCGGTGCCACCGGCACTTGCTGCATCAGACCGTCGCGCAACAGCACATGGGCGAGCCTGGCCAGCAGCCGCGTGCGCCGGCCCTGTCGAACCAGCAGATCCCATTCGATGGCCGAGAAGCCCGCGGTTTCGGCCGGCGCCAGAAGCGCGCGAACGATGATGTCTGGCCCGCCCCTCATGCTGCAGTGCCTTCGACCAGGGCATCGAATACCTGGATGGCGTCGTCCAATTGGCTGTAGCGGAACTGGTAACAACCGCACTCATCAACAAGCCGTCCGAGCGCGTCGAAGCCGCGACGTCCATGGATGTGGTAATTGAACGATTGTTCAGCGAGAAGCATGAATGTCTTGCCCTTGCTGTGGGGCACGAGACTAGGCGGAGCGCCGGCATCGTATCGGGGAAGAATGACCCAACTGGGTCGCGCCGGTTCACGCACCCGCCGAACGCTTTCTTCTGGCGGCCTGACCAGCGCGACCGTGCCCTTGCTGGTGTTCGGCACCGGTTGGCTCAAACGCGCATGCGGCGCAAAGTTCCCGATCACATCAATCGATTGATTTTTGAGGTTGATCGGGCGGGCCATCCCATAGACCAGGCCGCTTTCGATGTCGTACAGCGCCAGTTCGTCGGACAGCAGGCGCCAGCCACGCATCACGAGGGCCGCGCACAAAGTGCTCTTGCCCGACCCAGGAGGCGCCGGTAAAACCGCCGTTTTGCCGTTTTTTTCGACCACGGCCGCGTGGATGATCAGGTACTGGTGACTGTTCGAAGTGACACACCAGTTGAGGCCCCACTCCAGGCCGGCCATGGCCTGGCCCGGTGACAGCGGTACGAAATACGGGCGGCCGTCAGACCTGAAGACCGCGCGTGGACCGAAACCGTTGCGGAATCCGAATTCACGCTTGACTTCAATATGGAAGTCAGCGAACACGTTCGGTTCGCAGAGGGGGAAGTCCGCGTAGACCAGCGCGAAGTCGGGGACCAGTTGCGCAACGTCCGACTTGATCCGTGCAACGAACGGGTGGATGTCGAGTAGCACGTCACCGCTGCGCAACCGCCGAGCAAGTTCCTTCGTGGGGAGGTCAGATATTTTCAAGGGGGG
>JAQGNA010000465.1 GCA_028292075.1 Rhodoferax sp.
CGCAACGATGGGCGGCATGCCAGGCACTGCAAACACGCCAAACACCGCAGACGACACATGCGCGCCATGGCTTGCATCGCTCGCCCGCATCGACCGCAGAAATCAGCAAGTTGCCACCCTTGTCCCGTGAATCACCGGCACCCGAAAAAACGCGGTGAAGCCGCGGCTGCGGCAAACCGCGAATGATAGCGGCCACCGCGGCAAAATTCCATGCGCCAGAGTGACCAACGCAGCACCCGGGCCAGAGGGCCTCTGACACAATCCGCGCATGACCCCTGTGCCCCTGCCCGCTTCGGCCGCCACCTCGTCCTTCAGTGCTTCTTCCTCCATGTCCACGTCTTCCTCCTGGCTGAGCCGTGCCATCGGGCTGATCGAGGCCGACTTCCAGCGCAGTGCCGACACCCACCTGATCGCCCTGCCCCTGCCCGCCCTCGCCGCGCGGGGCATCGACCTCTACCTGAAGGACGAATCGACCCACCCCACCGGCAGCCTGAAGCACCGGCTGGCGCGATCGCTGTTCCTCTACGCGCTATGCAACGGCTGGATCGGCGAAGGCTCGACGGTGGTGGAAGCCTCGAGCGGCTCGACCGCCGTGAGCGAGGCCTACTTCGCGCGGCTGCTGGGCCTGCCGTTCGTGGCCGTGATGCCGCGCAGCACCTCGCCCGAGAAGGTGGCGCAGATCACGTTCTACGGTGGCCGCTGCCACTGGGTGGCCCGCGCGGCCGACGTGTACGACGAAGCGCGTGCCGTGGCCGCCGAGACCGGCGGGCACTACATGGACCAGTTCACCTATGCGGAACGTGCCACCGACTGGCGCGGCAACAACAACATCGCCCAGAGCATCTTCAGCCAGATGGCCCGCGAGCGCCACCCGGTGCCGCGCTGGATCGTCGTCGGCGCCGGCACCGGCGGCACCAGCGCCACCATCGGCCGCTTCGTGCGCTACCAGCGGCATGCCACCTCGCTGTGCGTGGCCGACCCGGAGGGCTCGGTGTTCACGGCTTACCACCGCACCGGCGACGCACTCCTGACCGCGGCGGGCTCGCGCATCGAGGGCATCGGCCGGCCGCGGGTCGAGGCAAGCTTCATCCGCACGCTGGTGGACCACATGATCGAGGTGCCCGACGTCGAATCGGTGGCCGCGATGCGCGTGCTGTCGCGCCTGCTCGGACGCCGGGTCGGGCCGTCCACCGGCACCAACTTCGTCGGCATGCTGGACCTGGCCGAGCGCATGCGCCAGGCCGGCGAGACCGGTTCGCTGCTGTCCCTGCTGTGCGACGCCGGCGAGCGCTACCTGCCCACCTTCCACGACGCCGACTGGGTGGCCGAGCACATCGGCAACTGCGCGGAAGCCGAAGAACGCCTGCAGGCCATGGTGGCCTGAACCCGGTCGGAGCGACACCATGGCAAGCCACACGACGCCGCGCCGGCAGTTCATGGCCGCCCTGCTGGCCAGCAGCCTGCCGAGCATGGCGTGGCCACTTCCGCCGGCCCAGCTGCGTTTTCCGCGGGATCTCGGCAGCCACCCGGACTTCGGTACCGAATGGTGGTACATCACCGGCCGTGTCATGGCCGCGGCGGGCGGTGGCGCAGCACGCGAGTTCGGCTTTCAGCTGACTTTTTTTCGCAGCCGGGTCGATGCGACACAGTCGATGACTTCGGCGTTCGCGGCGCGCCAGCTGCTGTTCGCCCATGCCGCACTCACCGACGTGCAGGGCGCGAAACTGTGGCACGACCAGCGCATCGCACGCGCCGGTTTCGGCGTGGCCGAAGCCAGCGAGAGCGACACCAGGCTGCGCCTGCGCGACTGGTCGCTGCGGCGCGAGGACGTGGCCACCGCCGCGGAAGGCCCGGTATCGACCTACACCGCCGTCCTGCCCGCACAAGACTTCGGCCTGCAGCTCAGTCTCGCCGCCACGCAGCCGCTGCTGCTGCAGGGCCGGCAGGGCCTCTCGCGCAAGGGGCCGCAGCCCGAGCAGGCCAGCTACTACGTCAGCCAGCCACAGCTCGCCGTGAGCGGCGCCGTCATCCTGCAGGGCCGACGCTTCGACATCACCGAAGGCCGTGCCTGGCTCGACCACGAATGGAGCCAGGCGCTGCTGCACCCCGAGGCGGTCGGATGGGACTGGATCGGCATGAAC
This sequence comes from Rhodoferax sp., assembly GCA_028292075.1. Next base: position 2,142 of record JAQGNA010000465.1, read on the forward strand.
CTCGAGGACGGCAGCGCCCTGACCGCCTTCCACCTGCGGCGCGCCGACGGCTCCGCCCTGTGGGACGGCGGCTCCTATCGCCACGCCGACGGCCGGCTACGGAGCTTCGAGCCGAACGATGTGGTGTTCGAGGCGGTGCGCCACTGGACCAGCGCCGCGAGCCAGGCCCGCTACCCGGTCGAATGGCGGGTGCGCACACCGGCCGGCGCGTTCACCGTGCGAGCCGTCGTGGAAGACCAGGAACTCGACAGCCGCGCCTCCACCGGCGCGATCTACTGGGAAGGCCTGAGCGAGCTGCGCGATGTGGCCGGCACGCTGGTGGGCCGCGGCTATCTCGAGATGACGGGCTATGCGAAGCGGCTGACGCTGTAGATGACCGCACGGCCGCACCTTGCAACGGTGGGCAGCACCCGCGACCCACCACCCATGCCCCACCACGAGAGTCCTGCGACATTTCACAACCCGCCAGCGGCGAAGATCGGCGAATGAAAAACCACACCCTCGCCGGCACCGCCATGGTGCTGCTCGCCGCCATGCTTTGGGGCACCACCGGCACCGCGCAGAGCCTGGCGCCGCCGCAATTGCCCGCCCAATGGGTCGGCGCGCTGCGGCTGGCGATGTCCGCCCTCTTCTTCCTCGTCTACCTGCTTTTGACCGAGCCCCGGCCCCGCCTGGCCGATGACCTGCGGCGCATGCCCTGGGCCTGGGTGCTGCTCTCGGGCGCCTGTGTGGCGGCCTACAACCTCAGCTTTTTTGCCGGGGTGAAAGCCAGCGGCGTGGCCGTCGGCACGGCCATCGCCATCGGCAGCGGGCCGCTCTGGGCCGGCCTGCTGCAGTGGGCTGTGGCCGGACAGGCACCGCGGCCGGCATGGTGGCTCGGCACGCTCCTGGCCGTGGCTGGCGGTGCGGCGATGGTGCTGTCGGGCAGCGATGGCCCAGGCGGCCCGCAGCTCAACGCAACGGGCGTGGGCCTGTGCCTGGTTGCCGGCCTGTCGTACGCGGCCTATGCATTGGTGAACCAGCGCCTGGTGCGCCAGGCGGCGCCAGCCACCGTCACGCTGCTGGTGTTCGGCACGGCCGCGCTGATCGCGGTGCCGGCGGCGCTGGCCTGGGCCGGCCTGCCAGGTGCGATGTCGGCAGGCGGCTGGTGGGTGGTGGGCTACCTCGGGGTGGTGGCCACCGGAATCGCCTACCTGCTGTTCAGCAGCGCACTGCGGCACATCAGCGCGGCCACCGGCGTCACGCTGGCGCTGGCCGAACCGCTCACCGCCTTCGTACTGGCCGTGGTGGTGGTGCATGAACGGCCCGGGCCCGGCGCCTTCGCCGGCCTGGCGCTGGTGCTTGCGGGTCTGGCCGTGGTCATCTGGGCCGAAGTGCGGGCGAGCCGGCGCATCACCTGACGCGGCGCGAATGCCTGGGCCGGGCCAGGTCAGGCCGGCCGGGCAACGTCACAGGATCAGCATCGCCCGGAAGTCGTTGACGTTGGTATGGGTCGGCCCGCTGACCACCAGATCGCCGATGCCATCGAAGTAGCCATAGGCGTCGTTGCGGTCGAGGTGGGCGTCGATCTTCAGGCCCCGTGCCGCCGCGCGCAGGAGCGTGTCGGGCGTGACCCGCGCGCCGGCGTTGTCTTCCACGCCGTCGATGCCGTCGGTGTCGGCCGCCAGCGCGTAGACGCCAGCCTGCCCCTGCAGCGCCTGCGCCAGCCCCAGGCAGAACTCGCCTGCCCGCCCGCCGCGGCCGCGCGGCGTGCCGGGCGCCTGGGGCCGGATCGTCACGGTGGTCTCGCCGCCACTCAGGATCACGCAGGGCCGCTCGAACGGTTGCCCCCGGTGCGCAACGGCACGCGCCAGTGCCGCATGCACCTTGCCCACCTCGCGCGATTCGCCCTCCATCTTGTCGCTCAGGATGTGCACGCGCAGGCCAGCCGCCCGCGCCACTTCGGCCGCGGCCTCCAGCGACTGCTGTGGCGTCGCGATGAGGTGCACCTCGTGCCCGGCAAAGGCGGCATCGCCCGGCTTGGGCGTCTCGAGCGTGCCCAGACGCAGCGCCTCGGCCAGTGCCGCAGGCACGTCGATGCCGTAGCGCTGCAGGATCGCCAGCGCGTCGGCGCAGGTGGTGGCATCCGGCACGGTGGGACCGCTGGCGATGATGGACGGGTCGTCGCCCGGCACATCGCTGATGGTCAAGGTGACGACCTTCGCCGGCGCGCAGGCCGTGGCCAGCCGCCCACCCTTGATCCGAGACAGATGCTTGCGCACGCAATTCATCTCGGCGATGTTGGCGCCGCTGTGCAGCAGCGCTTTGTTGACGCGCTGTTTGTCGCCCAGCGTCAGACCGTCGGCGGGCAGCGTGAGCAACGCCGATCCGCCGCCGGAGATCAGGCACAGCACCAGGTCGTCGGCGGTCAGTCCCTGCGTCATGGCCAGCATGCGCTGCGCGGCGGCAAGGCCTGCTTCGTCAGGCACCGGATGCGCCGCCTCCACCAGCTCGATGCGGTGCGGCAGGCCGTCCGGCCGCGGCGGAATGTGGTGGTAGCGGGTGACGACCAGGCCTTCAAGCGGCGCTTCGGCCGGCCAAAGCGCCTCGACCGCCTGCGCCATCGAACCACCCGCCTTGCCCGCGCCAAGCACGATGGTGCGGCCCTTGGGCGGCGCCGGCAGGAAAGCGGCCATGCTGCGCAGCGGCAGTGCGCGGTTCACGGCGGCATTGAAGAGGTGCTCGAGGAAGGCAAGGGGTTGGGTGGCGTGGTCTGGCGTAGCGGCTGGATCGAACGTCGCGGTCATGCTGGGGGTCTCCTGGAATCTTCTCAAGGCGAGGGCAATGTTGCCGCCGCTATTGTGACGCCAGCATGCGGCCCCGATGCCGCCGGCCACGCGAACCAGGCCCCCAATGCAAAAGCCGGCCAGTGCCACCGCTGGCATCTGTCCGGCTTGCTCACCACCTGATGACAGGCGATGCGCGTCGCTGCGGCGATCGACCGATCGATCAGCTCTTGCCGTTGCCGTCACCCTTGGTGGCTGGCGTGGCCATGTCGCCGGACTTGCTCGCGCCGGCATTGGTGCCTTGGGTGGCGCTCATGTCGGAGTTCTTGGCGGCACGCTTGGCAGCCTTGTTGGACTTCTTCATTTCCTTGGCCTCGGCACGCGTCTCAGGCGTCTTGTTCGCGCCTGCGGCGGTGGTCGGTGCCGGGTTGGAAGCGTTGTCACGGGTGACGGGGGTGCCGACCTGGGCCTGGGCGGCACCGCCGAAGGCAAGCGCTGCGACCACTGCGGTCGCGAGGGAAAGGGACTTGATGGTGGATGTCTTGCTCATGGGAATCTCCTGTTGAACCGTGGATGACCAGGATTGGTCTTTTCGAAATTCGCTCGCCAGTGGCTGGAAGATTGGCTGGAGCTGAATTCAATTTAACCAACGCAACGGGAGTAACTTATCGGCGGAACCCACGGTACCCTGTAGGAGACAACCTCCCGGCGCTGTGGTGCATGGAGCCCCACC
>JAQGNA010000502.1 GCA_028292075.1 Rhodoferax sp.
TCATCACGTTCGATTGCGACTACCAGCCAAGCAAGGACGCGATCCGCACCCGGCCGGCGCTGGTGCAGAACGTCAACATCCGCAACGTGAAGGCAGGCAACGTGACGATCGAGGGGCGGACGGCCTCCTGCTTCCAGGCCATCGTGGCGCAGGGGCCGGTGGTGTTCGACTACAACGGCCCGCTGCCGGCGCCGACGGTGCCAGCGATCACCGGCGTGACGATCACTGACTGCGACTTCGGTACGCCGGCCGCGGCCGGTCCAGCCAGTGGCACCGTGGCGGGGCCGATCTACGCCTACAACGTGCATGACATCGTGCTGAACAACGTCACCATCGCCGGTGCGGTGAACAACCGCACCGTGACCGACGCTCGCTGAGCCCCGGCGAGCGTCGCTGCGGCAGAACCCAGCCGCAGCCGCCCTCCACCAGCCGGCGCTGCACTGCGCCGCCTGGTGGCGTTGCATCGACGCTGTCACCATGGCTCTTGCTCGCCCGTGCGCGACCATCGCAACGCCCCCGTTCTCCAGATGCAGGCCTTCAATTGAGCATTGAGTCCGTCCATGATGACTGCGCAGGCGCCAGCGGCGGCGCGCCACATTTGCTTCACCATTCTTGAGGTAGCGCGCCTACACTTCGCTCATCCATTCCACCGGACTACCGCCATGACCATCTGCAAGACCCTCAGCGCCACGTTGTTCACCCTGGGCCTCGCGCTCGGAAGCGTCAATAGCCAGGCCGCCGGCAACATGTCCGGCACGTTGAATGCGCAGATGGTGCTGCTGGCGGGTTGCACGATCAGCGGTGCCGCCAGCGCAGGCGGCACAGGCGTCAACTTCGGCACCCTGGACTTCGGCGCACAGCCCAGCACCTTCACCGGCGTGCTGACCGCCACCGCAACGGGCGGCGTCGGAGGCGCGGGGGCCACGCAGATCACCTGCTCGCCCGATGTGACGGCCATCACCATTTCGATCAACGGCGGCAACAACGCCGGCCAGGGAGGAAGCGTCGGCACCGGCTCCCGCGCCATGAAATTCGCCACCAGCTACCTGCCCTACGAGGTCTACAGCGACCCGGCCCAGACCACCGCCTTTCCGGTCAACGCCACCGCCTTGGGCGTCACGCTCCCGGGCACCGGCGCAGCCGTCGCACTGCCGGTGTACGGCCGGATCAACAAGACAAGCGTCAACGCCATGGCCGCCGGCACTTACGTGGACGTGCTGCAGGTCACGCTCGCCTGGTAGGCGCCGCGGCTGGCAGGCACGGGGCAGCCGGGCCAACCTTCGGCAACTCATTGGTGTAATCTCGGCTTACTGTCGAGCGAATTTTGTGGCAGAGTAGACCGTCTGCTCCAGAAAGCATAGCAGGAGACGCCTATGCACCGATGGTTTCACTCGACAGTCGTTTTTTCGCTGGTCGGCATTGGGCTTTTGCCCGGGGTTTCGGCCGCGGTCACTCCCATTCCCACGACCGCCACCTTTGCCGTGAACGCCACGGTGCAATCCGGTTGCATGGTCGTCGGCAACCCGGTGCAGTCCAGCGGCATCGCTTTCGGTCTGCTCGATTTCGGCACGCAGTCCGCGGTTTCCGGGGCCGTCAGCACCGCATCGATGGGGGCCAGCGGCGGCAGCATGGCACAGGTGCAGTGCACGCCGGGCGCTGCCGTCAGCGTGGCCATCGACGCGGGCCTGCACGCGGTGGGCGCGCAACGCCGCCTCAAGACCGTCACGAACCACTACCTGCCCTATGCGCTGTTCGTCTCGTCCACCATGGCAACCCCCTACCCGCCCGGCGTGAACGTGCCCATCGCCACTGGCAGCAACGCGATCAACCTGCCGGTTTACGGCGTTGCGACGCCGCCGGGCGCCGGTCTTCCCGCCGGCCAGTACAACGACACCGTGCAGGTCGTCTTCAGCTGGTGACAGCCGCTCCCATGAAAGGCTCCGGCCCCATGACAGGACCATGCCTGCTCGATGTGGATTGGCGGCGCCGGTCCATCATCGTCGCGCCCCTCGGTGTGGCACTGGCCTTGGCCGCCCACATGCGCAACGCTGGGGCCGCGAGTTCCGTCATGATCTGGCCGGTCGACCCGCTCATCGAAGACGACCAACGGGCCACCGCACTGTGGCTTGAAAACCGTGGCACCCACACGGTGTCGCTGCAAGTGCGCGTGTTTGGCTGGGGCCAGGCCGACGGGCGCGAGAATTTTACGGAACAGCAGCAGCTGATCGCGAGCCCGCCTCTCGCGGTCATTCCAGCCGGGCAACGGCAACTGATCCGCCTGATGAACACGGCGCCCGTTCCCGAGCGCACCGAACTGGCATACCGCGTGCTGATCGACGAACTGCCCGACGCCGAAGGCCCGGCCGACGACGCAAAGCACGACGGCAACAGCGCCATCGGCGTGAAGCTGCAGCTGCGCTATTCGATCCCGCTCTTCGTCAATGGCAAAGGCATGTGGACCCGGCCCACGGCGGGCAAGTCGCGTGACCCGGCAAGCATGGCGGTGCCCGTGCTCGGTTGGCGGGCGGTTCGCGAAGGCGGCGAGATCTTTCTGGTCATCCGCAACAGCGGCAATGCGCACGCCCGGCTCACCGCTGTGCAGTGGGCGCCCATTCTCCCTGGCGCCGCCGGCGGCGCGCCGGTGGTCATCAACCCCGGACTTCTGGGCTATGTGCTGGCCGGTTCCGTCATGCGGTGGCCGCTGATGGCGCCGCCGCCCATGGGCTACGCGCCTGAGGCCAAGGTGAACGGTTCCGAGGCGGCCGTGCGCCTGCCTTCAGGTTGACCTTCACCGTGCCAGATCGACAACACCCCCGACCCCGCAGGGCGGAACCGTGATGCGGATGCCGAGGATGCCGCGAATGCTGTTGTGGCCGCGATGGGCGCTTTGGCCGCGATGTCCACGCGGTTGCGGGTGCCTGGCCCACCCACACGGCCCCTGCGCAGGATTGCAAATGTGGTGCCTGCCCGCCGTGGCGGCAGCGCTGGCCGGTGCTCCGCTCCAAAGCCTGAGCCAGCCGCTGCCGCCACCCCTGGTCCGCGGCACGCCGGCACAGACGCTGCTCTTCCTCGAACTGGTGGTCAACGAGGTCGCCAGCGGCAAAGTGGTGCAGGTGATGCTGCGGGATGGCCACTACCATGTCGGCGCGGCGGTCCTGCGCCTGCTCCATGTGCGCACCGGCGTGCTGGGCGATGTCGACGTGTCGCTCGACCAGATTCCAGGCGTGCAGGTGGGCTACGACGGCGTTGGTCAACGCCTGATGATCTCCGTGCCACCCGACTGGCTCCCGGCCCAGACGCTGGGCAACGATGCGTTGCGCGGCCCGCTCACCGCGGTGAGCAGCGACGGCGCGCTGTTCAACTACGACCTGTATGCCACCCGGTCTGGCGCCGGCGCCAGCAGCGTGTCGCTTCTGACCGAGCAACGCGCCTTCGGCGCCTGGGGGGCACTTGCCAACACCGGCGTGTTCCGCCATGCGAGCCAGGGCGATCAGCAGGGCTATCTGCGCTACGACACGCGCTTCACCTATTCCGACACCGAACGTGTGCGCACCGCCACCGCTGGCGACCTGATTGCCGCACCGTTGGCCTGGGGCAGCGCGGTGCGGCTGGGCGGGGTGCAACTGGCGCGCAACTTTGCCGT
>JAQGNA010000505.1 GCA_028292075.1 Rhodoferax sp.
TGGTAGCAAGCGCTCTTACTCATTCACGCCGTCCTGGGCCAGCCAATCCCGCGGAGAACAACCGACTTTCATGGCAAACGCGCGCGACAGGGCGGACGCGTTCGCATAACCAAGCTCCGGCGCGATCGCTTTCACCGAGTGGCCCTGCCGCAGGCGCTTTTTCGCAATAGACAGCCGCCACTCAGTCAGGTAGTTGGCCGGTGCGATTCCCACCACTTTTTTAAACCAGGTCGCGAAGGAACTGCGTGACATCGCGGCTTCCTCCGCGAGCATCTCGAGCGTCCACGGCACGTGCGGCTGCTCATGCATGGCGGTCAATGCGCGTGAGAGCTGTGGGTCTGCCAACCCGCAGATCAGGCCGGTGGCCACGCCGCCTTCTTCGCCGTGGTCCAGCAACCACCGCAGCAATTGAAGCAGGACCACCTCGAACAGGCGGTCGGCGATGAGGCGGTGGCCGCACTGCACCGCTTCTGCTTCCTCGAACAGCAGGTCAAGGGCTGTTTTCAACGAGGGAAGAGCCGACAGCGGCAACACGATCAGCGGCGGCAGCGCACGGACCAAAGGATGGTTCTTGCCGCCTTCAAAATGCACCGACGCACACGTGAAATCGGCGCCGCCCCTCGGGTCGTTATGGAATTGATGGGTCAGTGGTTGCGGGTAAAAGAAAAGCGTTGGCTCAGTGGCCACGATGCGGCTTGGGACGCCGGTCGATTTGCGATGGGTTACCACCATCTCGCCGCTTCGCAGCACATGAAAAAAGCCCCTGCCCGGCTGCGCATCGAAAGTGCTCACGCCGCACAAAGCGCCACTGTGGAAAAGGCGAGCCGAGACCTTAAAACGGTCAAGCATCGCTGATAGGCGGTCGAGGGGCGGCAAACCCGTGATGGCGACTGTGGGCATGTTCTGGACGAATTGATATCTATCTTGGATGAATAGCGCCCAATGATATCGCTCTGGATTGGAAACTTGCACTGTCCCGATTCGGCCTCCCCGGCCTTTTCCACAACACGCAACCAACCATCACGAGAAACCCATGAAACTGAATCGATCCATGAAGCGCAACGCGGCGGCGCTTCTCTGCGCAGTGCTGTGCCAAGCAGCCTTTGCGCATGACGCGCCCCACGCGGGTGGCATCCAGTCCAGCCGTGCGAAAGCCGTAAAAGCGCCTTACGACATCGTGCACACAAAGATCACGACCGAAGGCAATGTGGCGACATTCCATATGCATGTCTCCGGCAAGGCCGGCGTCAACCAGCCGACGAAGGTCGGCAAGCTGGCGGGCAGCCATGTCTTCTCCTATGTCTGGCCGACGACCCTGGACCCGTCGACCGTCGGCTTCGAAAGCAAGGCCGGCATCCTCGCCTTCGCCGTGACGTCCCATCCGGACTTCGACGACACACCGCTATTCGATGAGAACGGCGACGGGAAATTCGACAACGACGGCAACCTTTGGCACTCGCACTGGGTCGTGCTGCAGCCGGACGACGCCTGCGGCAAGGGCTCGCTCAAGGTCGTCGACATCCCTGACGGCGCCAAGCCCAAGTTGCCCAAGACCTGGCCTGGGCTGCCGCTGCTGATCGACAGCCCCGGATGGACCCCATCTTTCAAAGGCGGCACCGTCGAGGTGAAAGTTCCATTCGACGACATTGGCGCCGTTAATGCTGCAGGCTTCGATGGCGTGACGGCAGCGCTGCGCGTCAATGCCAGCTTGCACAACCCGCTGCTATGCGTGATTGACGTCTTCAAGGTCGCGTCCGGCAACTTGAGCCTGCCGGGCAAGGTGAACAAGTAGAGCAGCAATCCGCACTCCTTGGCTCTGCCGTCGCCATCCCTTTTTCCGTTCCCCACCCGCTACGTATGTAGCACTCTCACGTCCGCAAGGAAATCACCATGTCCCGCATTCAACTGATCAATCCCGCCGCCACCACCGCCAACCGTCAGGCGCTGTTAGAACAGGTTAACAAGGCATTCGGCGCGACGCCCAACATGTTCAAGGCCGTCGCCAACTCACCAGCTGCGCTCAAAAGCATGTGGGGCTCCTTCGGCGCGCTGAGCACCGGCACCCTCGGCGCCAAACTGGGCGAGCAGATCGCCGTGGCCATCGCCAATCGCAACCGCTGCGAGTATTGCCTCGCGGCCCATACCGTGCTCGGAAAAGGTGCAGGGGCCACAGGCGAAGAGATGTCAGCAGCTCAGGCCGGGAAATCCTCTGACCCGCGCACGGCAGCTGCGCTCGCCTTTGCCTTGAAGCTGGTGGCCGACCGCGGCCAGCTCTCCGACCAAGACGTCATTGCGGTGCGCGCCGCCGGCTTTGACGAGGAGCAAATCGTGGAGATCATGGCCCATGTCGCCTTGAACCTCTTCACCAACTACGTGAACGTCGCATTCGACATCCCCGTCGATTTTCCGAAGGTTGCGCTGGTCTCGAACCCCTGACCAAGCACCGAAAGGTCGGCAAGCCGGCCGGCCTTTTTCACCTCAAGTTGGAGAAATCAACCATGAGCAACATCACGCTGTACCACGATGGCTGCAACCTCTGCCTGGCCATCGAATCGGCATTCGGG
>JAQGNA010000507.1 GCA_028292075.1 Rhodoferax sp.
CATGTTGGCCGCCGGGCCGTTGTAGCTCGACTGGAACTGGTCGACGATGGCCGTCGTGAAGGTATCGAAGCGGATCATCACGTACAGGCCGTATTCGGCAAGCAGGTGCAGGCCCACGAGCAGCGCGCCGCCCCAGATCGGCAGGCGCAGCTGCGGCAGCACGACACGGCGAAACACCTGCCAGGGCCCCAGGCCGAGCGAGGACGCCGTGTCTTCGATGGCAGGGTCGAGCCGGCGCAAGGCCGCTGAAATCGGCAGGTACATGAACGGGAAATAAGCCAGCACCGACACCAGCACGCCCGCGGGCAACCCGTGCAGGCCCGGTGTCAGGCTGATCCAGGCATAGCTGTGCACGAAGGCCGGCACGGCCAGCGGCGCCACGGCCAGCCAGGACCACCAGCGCGCACCGGGCAGGTTGCTGCGCTCGGTAAGCCAGGCCAGCGTGGTGGCCAGCAGCGTGCACAGCGGCACCACCAGCAGCACCAGCCAGGCGGTGTTGACCAGCAACTCGCCCACGCGCGGGCGGAAGATCATCTTCGCGGCGGTGTCCCAGCCGGTCTGGTACGCCACGAAGGCAACGAACCCGAGGGGCAGCAGGGCGAACAGAGACACCAGGACCGCCGCCAGCGCCACCCACGACACCGGCAGGCGCGGACGCACCCTCACCGGAGGCATCGAAGGGGGAAGTGTGGCCGCCATGGCGGCCCCTGACGGCATCGCTTGCAAGGTGCTGACTGAAAAAACGAAGTTAGGGGACGGGTCCGAAGCGCCGGGTTACAGCAGACCGGCCTGCATCATCAGCTCGCTGACCTTCTTGCTGTTGAGGCGCGAAGGCTCGACCTTGGGCGCCTGCAGGTCGGCCAGGGGCACCAGCTTGGCATTCGAGGCTTCGCCCTTGCCGACGGCGTATTCGTAGGCGTTGCCGGTGCGCAGCACGGCCTGCCCGCCCTTGCCGGCCACCCATTTCACGAAGGCCTGTGCCTGCGCCGGCTTCTTGCTGGAGGCCAGCACGCCGCCGCCGGAAATGCTGACGAAGGCGCCCGGGTCCTGGTTGCGGAAATAGTGGAGGTCGATGTTCTTGCTGTTCTCGCCGGTCTTGGCCTGGTCGCCGAAGTAGTAGTAGTGGTAGATGATGCCGCCGTCGATCTCGCCGGCATTGACGGCCTTCATCACCGTGCTGTTGCCCTTGTACGGCGTGACGTTGGCCTTCATGCCCTTGAGCCAGTCGGCGGTGGCGGCCTCGCCCTTCAACTCGAGCAGTGCGCTCACGATGGCCTGAAAGTCGGCACCCGCAGGCGAGGCGGCCCAGCGGCCCTTCCAGGCCGGGCTGGCCAGGTCGAGCATGGACTTGGGCAGCTGCGCGGCGGGCAACTTGCTCTTGTTGTAGACGAACACGGTGGTGCGCGCGGCGATGCCGGTCCAGCGGCCGTGCTCCGGCTGAAAGTTGGCCGGCACCTCGGCCAGCGTGGCGGCGTCGAGCGGCGCGAACAGCTTGGCGTTGTCGACCAGTACCATGGCGGGCGAATTTTCGGTGAGGAAGACATCGGCGGGCGATGCGGCGCCTTCCTGCACCAGTTGGTTGCCGAGCTCGGTGTCGCCGCCGTTGCGCAATGTCACCTTGATGCCGGTTTCCTTCGTGAAGCCGTCGGCCCAGGCCTGGGTCAGGGTGGTGTGCTGGGCGTTGTACACGACGATGCCGGCCGCGTCGGGCGCGGTCTGGGCACGGGCGGCCATGGAAACGGCGAGCGCGGAAGCGGCCACCGCGAGGGTGCGAAGGACGGTAGCTAATTTCAGGTTCATGGGAACACCTTGGAAGCGGAGACGGTGCAGCACGGAAGACGCGCTGCGGAACATTTGGCTAGGTGGCTGGCTGCTGCGGCGGGGTCTTCAAAGCAAATACAAACAATTTGCATCCGCGATTCTAAAGTGAAGACAAGCACGACCCGACAACGGGGGCAATGCCCGCGTCGCTAGCACCGATGCCGTTGCGCTGGGTCAAACCGCCGGGGCCGGCGGCCGCACTCAACCTTGCGCCGGCACACCCAGCGCCGCGCCAGACGCGTTCAGGTGGCCGTCCACCGCAAACAGCGCCGCCCCGGACCAACCGCCTGTCACCGTTGCCGATGCCCCGCTTCGCGCGCGTTCGCCCAGCGCCGGCGCAAGCTTGGCCAGCACCCGCGGAAAGGCACGGCAGTAGGTAGGCGCCACGCCGGCCAGGTGGGCCAGCTGGCGGAAGGTAACGACTTGCTCTGGCGGCACGGCGCCCAGCACGGCGACGATCCGCGCCTTCCAGTCAGCGCTCATCGGCGGAATTGTGGAAGCCATGCCGGCCACAGGGTCGCCCACCCGAACCGTGCCGCCCCGCAGCACCCGGGCCAGCATGCCCCTGCGCCCGTGCACCGCCTTGACGACACCGGCCTGACGCCGCTCCAGGCGCGGGCAGGGCTCGCACTGGAAAGTGAGCCAGAGCACCACGTTCTCACCCAGGCGCAGCAGCTGGCCCGAGGCCAGGTCGGCGGTGTCGAAGTCGAAAAGCAGGTTTTCCCGCAGGATGGCCGTGGGCAGGCCGAGCGCGCGGTAGGCAACGGCGCCGGCCAGCAGCAGTTGCCGGGGCGACAAGGGGTCGGCATGCACGTCGCCGGCAAAGCCCCGGCCCGCAATCGCCTCGACGGCGTTCACCTCGGCGGGCGCGTTCGTGCCGGCCGCGCGGACACGCAGACCTTCAACACGCCCGAGTTGCCGCCAGGAAGCGCTGGCAGCGAGGGAAGCGGGAAAGTTGGGCAAGGCGGGCAAGGCGGCGTCGGCGGCGTCGGCGGCGTCGGCGGCGTCGGCGGCCATGTTCAGGCTGTGGTTCATGCCGGCCCATTCTCGCCAGTTCGCCCCTGGGCGGCCGACGCGCAGCCTCTAAAATCGGCGGATGAACTTCCTCGACATGCTCGCCCAGGCAGAGCGACTCAACGGCTCCATGCTCTGCGTCGGGCTCGACCCGGACCCGGCCCGGTTTCCGGGCGCGCTGCGCGGTGACGCAGGCAAGATCTTCGACTTCTGCGCCCGCATCGTCGACGCCACGGCCGACCTGGCCATGGCCTTCAAACCCCAGATCGCCTACTTCGCCGCCCACCGTGCCGAAGACCAGCTCGAACGCCTGATGCGCCACATGCGGAGCGCCGCGCCGCAGGTGCCGGTGATCCTCGACGCCAAGCGCGGCGACATCGGCTCCACGGCCGAGCAATACGCCATCGAGGCCTTCGAGCGCTATGGCGCCGACGCCGTCACGCTGTCACCCTTCATGGGATTCGACTCGGTGGCGCCGTATTTGCAGTACCACGGCAAGGGCGCGTTCCTGCTGTGCCGCACGTCCAACCCGGGCGGTGACGACCTGCAGAACCAGCGCCTTTCTTCCGTGCCCGGCGAGCCGCTGCTGTACGAGCACGTGGCGCGCCTGGCCCAGGGGCCCTGGAATCTGAACGGCCAATTGGGCCTGGTGGTGGGCGCAACCTATCCGGCCGAGATCGAACGCGTGCGCGCCCTGGCGCCGACGCTGCCCCTGCTCATCCCGGGTGTGGGCGCGCAAGGCGGCGACGCACTGGCCACCGTCAAGGCGGGCTGGCGCGCGGAAGGGCCGATCATCGTGAATTCGTCTCGCGCCATTCTGTACGCGTCATCGGGCGATGACTTCGCCGAAGCGGCGCGGGGCGAGGCGATCAAAACGCGCGACACCCTGCGCGCCGCTCGCGCGGCCTGAACCGCACCGGTCGTGGTGGTTCCCCGGTTCAGGGGGGCAGGCTCATGCCGCCGTTCACCGTGAAGTTGACCGACATCAGGAACCACATGATCAGCGCCGGAATGATCACTGGCAGCGCCAGGAAGACGAAGGTGACGGCGGTCATGGCGAACACCGCGATGTCGTTCCACCACGAGCGCAGCACCACCCGGAGGTCGACCTCCCAGAAGCGTTGTTGTTTCATGCTGTGTCTCCGGCGGGGGCCGCAAGTTGGGCAGCGCCATGGATGTGACGCCATTTCAGTTTAGCCCTCTTGCCCCGAATAGCCAGCGCCGTCACTGCGGGGCTTTGCCCCCAGCGCGCCTTGCAGCGCCGCGCTAGTTGCGGCGCCTGGCTGGGGCGGCGACCAGCGCGGCCAGGCCTCCGGCGAACAGCGTGATCGTGCCAGGCTCCGGCACGAATAGCGCGGCCGCTGGCGCAAGCGAAATCTGGCCGATTTCCACCTTGGCGCCGGCGCGTGAGGTGTCATCGCCGAAGAACAGCAGCCCGGGTACGCCATACAGGCTGCTGGCGGCTTTGTCATGGTCTGAAAGATCTCCACTCAGCAGC
>JAQGNA010000516.1 GCA_028292075.1 Rhodoferax sp.
GGCGGCCACGACGTGCTGCTGCTCGGCGACTTCAATGCCTATGCGCAGGAAGATCCGATCGCGCTGCTGACCGACCACGGCTTCGTCTACCAGGTCGGCCGCTTCGACGGCTTCGGCTATTCCTATGTGTTCAACGGCGCAGCGGGCCGCCTGGACCATGCGTTCGCCTCGGCCAGCCTGTCCGGCAAGGTAAGCCGGGCGGTCGAGTGGCACATCAACGCCGACGAGCCTGCGTTGCTGGACTACCGCCTTGCTTCAAAACAACCCGCCTGTGCCGCCTGCGCGCCCGACCTGTACAGCGCCACGCCCTACCGGGCCTCGGACCACGATCCGGTCGTGCTCGGGCTGGACCTGGGCGCGCCGCTCGAACGCAGTTGGCCGTAAGCGCCTGTGACCAGATGTGAGCGCAAGGGGCGCAACGACCAAATGACCGGCGACGACCGCGCCGACCGCGATCAGCGCGCCGAAACACGCACCTGGATCAACTGCTGCCTGGCCGGTGCAGTGCGGGTGCTGTAGACGCCCGCTTGTGCCTGATCGCCGCCGGTGGCGGCCACCGTCACCCACTCCCCGAGCGGCGCACTCAGCGTGGTGCTGAACTGGCTTCGTTGCTGGTTCGGCAGCTCACCGCCCGTGCTCGCGTCGACGCTGGCGGCCAGCACCTCGATCTGCAGACTGGCCGGCTGCCTGCCGCCGGCCCAGCGGGGGGTCACCGTGAAGCCCTGGCCGGCTTCCATCCAGACCAGGCCGTAGCTCACGCCAGCGCCCTGCCCCCGGCCGCCGCCGTCCACCGCCACCGACTGCGTCCACTTCACGGGCATCGACTGCCCCATGCGCATGACGGCGGTTTCGCCATTGCGCACCTGCACCTGCTGCGGTGTCAGCGGCGGCGTGCGCGGCTGGGTGCCGACCGTGTAGCCCGCCTGCACCTCGGTCTGGCGCAGCTCCACGGTGAGATCGCCTTGCAGGGCTTTGGCGCCCGCCTTGGCCGGAGGCCTGGCCTGGGCCGGGGCGGAGGCCGCGGCTTGTGCAAGGGCCTGGAGCGCCGGGAGCGCCGTCGCGCACAGGGCTAGCGTGGCGAGGATTGCAGAGGTTGTGCGCATGGTGCGGCCATTCTTTCACCAAAGACGAGGACGATCAAACCCTCGGCCGCCACATCTTGAAGAGACTTTCAGGCCCCACCTCGAAGTAGTCCGCCGGCCCGCCGCCCCGCAGAATGGGCCGGGCGGCGGCGGTGTCGTAGACGCCCTCTTTCAGCAGCGATCGGGCAATGTGCACGGCCACCACTTCGCCGAGTACCAGCCAGGTCGGCACCTGGGTGCCGTCGGCCGCCTGCAACTGCACGATCTGGGTCAGCCGGCATTCGAAGGACACCGGGCTTGCCGCCACGCGCGGCACCTTGATGACGCGGGAGGCCACCGGCGCCAGCCCGGCCAGCGCGAATTCGTCCACCTCGGGCGGCACCGCGGCGCAGCTCTGGTTCATGGGTTCGGCGAGCGCGCGGGTGGCCAGGTTCCAGCCGAACTCGCCGGTCTCGCGGATGTTGCGCAGGCTGTCTTTCGCGCCGATGCTGGCGAAGCCGACGATGGGCGGCGTGTAATTGAAGGCGTTGAAGAAGCTGTAGGGCGCAAGGTTCAGCCGGCCCGCCGCATCGTGCGACGAGATCCACCCGATGGGGCGCGGCCCGACGATGGCGTTGAAGGGGTCGTGCGGGAGGCCGTGGCCCTTGCGAGGCTCGTAGAAATGAACGTCGCCCGCGGCCATGGCGTCGACAGCGCCGCCGGGGACGGTGGTGGTGGCGGCGGTGGTTGCGGTGGTGGCGGAATGACTTGGTTTGCCGGAATGGGACGGCGTGGTGTCTGGCAAGGCGGGCTCCATGAAAAGGTCCGCCTCAGGTTAGCAGTTTCACGCCATGGCCGTTGGCCAGCCCGCGGCGCGCCCCCTAGCGATGCATGCAAGCCAGACGCGCGCGGGCGACTCGGGTGGTAGCGCATCCAACATGGGCTGATCCCCGGTCACCGCGTGGAGACATGCAAGCCCCGGCTTCGGTCGCACCGCCTTGGCGGCGGGGAGTAGTCTTCGAACGCTGACCCGGCGCGGCCTGCGCGCCGGTTGCACCATTCAGGTTTCGGCGGTGAAGCCGATCTGCTTCACGATGGGCGCCCAGCGCGCGGTGTCGCGCCGCAGCAGATCGGTCAATTCCGCAGGCGATGACGACATGGCCTCCAGCCCAAAGGTGCCGAGGCCGTCCACGATCTCTCTGGAGGCCAGTGCCGACTTGACCGCCGTGTTCAGCCGCGCCACGAGGTCGGGCGAGGCCTTGGGCGGCAGGAACATCGCGAACCATTCGCTGAACGCCATGCCCTTCAGGCCCTGCTCCACCAGGGTGGGCACATCGGGTGCGAAGCGGCTGCGCTTCTCGCCCGACACCCCGAGGATCCGCACCTTGCCGGTGGGCAGGTGCTGAGTGATGTCGCCCACCGGCCCTGACACCGCGGAGATGTTGCCGCCCAGCAGGTCGAGCATGGCCGGCTGCGTGCCGCGGTAGGCGGCGTGCTGCATTTCCACGCCGGCGTTCTTGCCCAGCAGCGCGCCGATGAAGTGCGGCGTGGAGCCGGCCGCGGGCGAGCCGAAATTCGCCTTGCCCGGATTGGCCTTGGCCCAGACCAGGAAATCGGGCACGGTCTTCACGTCGAGCGGTACCGACGGACCGACGGCAAAGCCGAAATCGAACACGCATGCCAGCGACACCGGCGTGAGGTCGACCATGGGGTCGTACGGCAGCTTCTTGTAGATGTGCGGATAGATCGTCAGCATGGAGGTCGGCGTCTGCAGCATCGTCGTGCCATCGGCCGGCTGCGACTTGACGAACTGGATCGCGATCTGCCCCCCGGCGCCGGTGCGGTTCTCGACCACGGCGGTGCGGGCAAAATCGGGCGCCATCTTGGTCGCGAGGCGCCGGCACAGTGTGTCGGACGTGCCGCCCGCCGCGAAGCCGGTGATGATCTTCAGCGTCTCGACCTGGGCCGCCTGGGCCAGTGCCATGTCGCCGAGACTGGCCAGCAGGCCCGCCAGCCCGGTGGCCGCCGCGGTGTGCAGGGCGCCGCGGCGCGACAGCGACGCCGGATCGGAAGGAAAATGCATGAAATGTGTCTCCGTTGTTGCTTGATTCAACCGCGCCACCGGCGGCCCCCGCGCATTGTTCGAGCAAATGTGATGGAACGCAAGCTTGCGAACCCCACCGCCAGCCACCGCCGCCCACCACGCTACCCACCGCCACCGGCCTCGGCCAGGCTCTAAACTCATCCATTCCAACCGCCGGGCCCGATGCCGGCTTCAGCACACTGCCCGACCTGTAACCTCCCCGAGCGACATGGACCTATTTATTCTCGCGGCGCTGATCGCCTTCGGCGTTCATCTGATCAAGTCGCGCGAGCAGCGCCAGCGCATCGCCCTGCTCGGCAGTCACCTCGGTCACTTCCAGATCGAGAAGCTCATGGAAAACCTCACCGAGGGCTACCTGCGGGCATTGGGCGAGAACGAGGCCGAACGGCGCGAACAGATCTGGCGCCTGCTGCGCACGACGGAGCTGCAGCTGGCCGAGCAGTTCAGCCGCTTTGCCGCCGAGTTCGCACAGGTGCCGGCCGAGGAGGCCCGGGTCAGCCGGCTGCCGGTGGCCGTGCCCTATGCCAACGTGCTGCTGCCGAACGCGACCTTCGACGCCCGCCAGGCCTTTGCCATCCACGCGCGAGGCATTGCCGCCGCCGCCGACGAACACGCCGGGCGCAGCCAGAAGGACAAGGCATTCACCATGTCCGCCGAGCTGTTTCTCATGCAGCACACCTGCCACTGGTTCTGCAAATCGAAGGCCGTGGCCTCGGCGCGCATGCTGGCAAGGCACCAGACGGCGTATGCCCAATTGCTGGCCGCGGTGACGCCTGCCACGCGCCGCGCGTATAACTCGCTGGTCGACGGCAAATGACCCGCTCGCGCGCCTGACCGGCGTGCGCAACGGACCCGCTGGCACCTGACCTGCTCGGGCACGTCATCCGCTCGCGCAGGGGTGCCGGGTCGCCGCAACGCAACCCTCATCAACGAACCAGGAGTTTTCATGTCTCAAGCCAAAGCCTATGCCGCCACTGCGCCCACCACACCGCTGGGGCCCTTCACCGTCGAGCGCCGCGAACCTGGCGCGCGCGATGTCGCCATCGAGGTGCTGCACTGCGGCGTCTGCCATTCCGACCTGCACACCGCCCGCAACGAATGGGGCAACACGGTCTATCCATCGGTGCCCGGCCATGAGATCGTCGGCCGGGTGACCGCCGTGGGCGCCGACGTCACCCGCCACCGCGTGGGCGATGTGGTCGGCGTCGGCTGCATGGTCGACAGCTGCCAGCACTGCCAGCCCTGCGCCGCCGGCCTCGAGCAATATTGCGACAACGGCTTTACCGGCACCTACAACGGCCCCGAGCAGGGCACGGGCGCCAACACCTTCGGCGGCTATTCGAGCCACATCGTGGTGCGCGAATCCTTCGTGCTGAAGATCACCCACCCCGCAGCCGACCTCGCCGCCGTCGCGCCGCTTCTGTGCGCCGGCATCACCACCTATTCGCCGCTGCGGCAGTGGGGCGTCGCGCCCGGCCACAAGGTCGGCATCGTCGGGCTGGGCGGCCTTGGCCACATGGGCGTGAAGATCGCCGCAGCCATGGGCGCGCACGTGGTGCTGTTCACTACCTCGGCCAACAAGCGCGAGGACGCTCTGCGCCTTGGCGCACGCGAGGTGGTGGTGTCCAAAAACCCCGACGAGATGGCGGCGCATGCCGGCAGCTTCGACTTCATTTTGAACACCGTGGCCGCGCCGCACGACCTCGATGCCTTTCTGGTGCTGTTGAAGCTCGACGGCACCATGACGCTGGTCGGGGCGCCGGCCACGCCGCATCCGTCGCCGACCGTGTTCAACTTCATCATGAAGCGCCGCCGACTGGCCGGCTCGCTGATCGGCGGCATTGCCGAGACGCAGGAGATGCTCGACTTCTGCGCTGCGCACGGCATCGTGTCGGACATCGAGACCATCCGCATGGACGAGGTGGAGACCGCCTACGAGCGCATGCTGAAGAGCGACGTGAAGTACCGCTTCGTCGTGGACAT
>JAQGNA010000616.1 GCA_028292075.1 Rhodoferax sp.
GGCATCGCCATGCGGACCAGGCGGCGCACCTCGGGCAGGCAGGAGCCGCAGTTCGTACCGCACTTCAAAGCGCCCTGCAGACTGGCGATGCGCTGTTCCTCGGTGTCGACGATGGTGTTGCGTTGCAGCGCCAGTTGTTCGTTGATGGCAACGTCGGTCACGTTGAAGCAGGTGCAAACCTGCTTGCCCCGCGCCTGCACCGCCACTGGCGCCTTGGCGCCCGGCACCAGCAGCAACCGGCCATAGGCCTGGGCCGGCAACTGGTCCTGCAGCAGCGTCTTGATCCAGCTTTCGGCGCTGATGTCACCGGCCAGCACGAAGCCCGCCAGTTCCGCATGGTCGCCCTCGCGCACCAGCCGCACGGCGCGGCGCTGGCCCTTCTTGCGGTCGGCGTAGCGCAGCACGTCGGCGCCGGCCAGCCCCAGCAGCCCTTCGATGCGGGCCACCACCTCATCGCTCGCCGCTTCATAACCGGCGGCCCGGAACAGCAGGCCCGTGCGCTCGCGTCCGAACGGCACGCAGGTGGCGAACGGAAACAGGGCCATCGCCTCGCGCAGGCGGTCGCGGGCGGCCAGGGCGTCTTCCTCCGGCAGCCAGGCGATGCCGAGCAGCGACCACGGGAGTTCGGCCTTGAGGATCTTCACCGCACTGTGCTTGAGCTCGGGCTGCTTCGACGTCGGGCAGTAGGCCGAATTGGTCAGCGCGTTCACGCCGGCCAGCCGCTCGCCAGCGCTGCCCATGCCGCTCAAATATTCTTCGCCCCAGTGCATGGCGATGAAGGCCTGCGTCAGACCCACCTCGGGCGAACCCTGCACCGGCAGCACGATGGAGCCGCGCCGCGAAGTGACGTGGACCAGGTCGCCGTCTTTCAGCTGCCGGCGCACCATGTCTTGCGGGTGCAGCGCCACCGAGGGCTCCGCCACGTGGCCGAACAACCGGCCCAGCGTGCCCGTGCGTGTCATGCCATGCCAGTGGTCGCGCAAACGGCCGGTGGTCAATGCAAACGGATAGCGGGCGTCGCGCGGCTCAGCCAGGGGCCGGTAGGGGGTGTTGGCGAAGCGGGCGCGGCCGTCGGGCGTGGCGAAAACGCCATCGGCGTAAAGCCGGGCCTGGCCCGTGGTTTCGCCGGTGCGCAGCGGCCATTGCTGCGGGCCTTTGTCGTCCAGCATCGCGTAGCTGAGGCCGGTGATGTCGAGGTCGCGGCCGGCCGTGCTGGCCCGATGTTCATTCCAGATCGGCTCGGGTCCGTCGTAGTCGAACAGCGCCGGTCCGTCCGGGCGCAGCCGCATGGCCAGCCGCTGTGCGAAGTCGACGGCGATGGCCCAGTCGTGGCGCGTTTCGCCGGGCGCTGCAACGGCGGGTCGCACCCGGCTGATGCGCCGTTCCGAATTGGTCACCGTGCCGGTCTTTTCGCCCCAGGTCGTGGCCGGCAGAAGCACGTGGGCATAGGCGCAGGTGGCGGCGGTCGAGAAAGCCTCTTGCACGACCACCAGCTCGGCGCGCTGCAGCGCACGGCGCACGAGCGCCTGGTCGGGCATGCTCTGCGCGGGGTTGGTGCAGGCAATCCACACCGCCTTGATCTCGCCCTCGGCCACTGCCTTGAACAGGTCGACCGCCGTCTTGCCCGGTTGGGACGGCACATCGGGCACGCCCCACATTGCGGCGACTTCCGCGCGGTGTTCGGCGTTGCCCAGGTCGCGATGGCCACTCATCAGGTTGGCCATGCCACCAACCTCGCGGCCGCCCATGGCATTTGGCTGGCCGGTCAGCGAGAACGGCCCGGCGCCCGGCTGGCCGATCTGCGCTGTGGCCAGGTGCAGGTTGATGAGCGCGGCGTTCTTGTCGGTGCCCGCGCTCGACTGGTTCAGGCCCTGGCAATACAGGCTCAGCGTTGCCCCGGAATTGGCGAACCATTGCGTCGCCTTGTACAGGTCTTCCTTGGTGATGCCGCAGACCTCGGCCACCCGATCGGGTGTGCAGTCACGCAGTGTTGACTTGAGGTCGTCGAAT
Source organism: Rhodoferax sp. (assembly GCA_028292075.1). The sequence goes on from JAQGNA010000616.1 coordinate 2,011, forward strand.
CCGGTCGTATGGGCTTCGATGTACTGGCGCTGGGTCCAGCCTTCCCACAGCATGATGTGAAGCATGCCGTTGAACAGCATCACGTCGGTACCGGGCTGGATCGGCAGGAACAGATCGGCGATTTCAGCCGTGTCGGTGCGCCGCGGGTCCACCACGATGATCTTCATGGCCGGGTTGGCCGCCCGCGCGTCCTCGATGCGACGAAAGAGAATGGGGTGCGCCCAGGCGGTGTTGCTGCCCACGATGAAAAGGCAGCGCGCATGGTTCAGGTCTTCATAGCAGGCCGGTGGCGCATCGGCGCCCAGCGTCAGCTTGTAGCCGGCCACGGCGCTGCTCATGCAAAGCCGCGAATTGGTGTCGACGTTGTTCGTGCCGATCAGCCCCTTGGCCAGCTTGTTGAAGACGTAATAGTCCTCGGTCAGCAGCTGGCCCGAAATATAGAAAGCGACCGCGTCCGGGCCATGGTCGCGGATGATGCGGGCGAACTGGTCCGCCACGCCGTCAAGGGCGTCGTCCCAGCCCACGCGTTGCGGCGCCTGGCCACGTTCGGCGCGGCGCATGGGGTGCAGCAGGCGGGTCTGGCGCGTGACCGCGGCGGTGGCCGTGAGGTGCAGCGTCGAGCCCTTGGTGCACAGCCGGCCGAAGTTGGCGGGGTGGTCCGGGTCGCCCCGCACGCCGGTGATCTGCTCGCCGGTGGCTTCGATGATCACGCCGCAGCCCACGCCGCAATACGGGCAGGTGGATTTGGTTTCATGCATTGCTCCCTCTCCCGCTGGCGGGACAGGGTTGGGGTGAGGGTGCGGACTGGAATGAACCACGGTCGATGCTCCGTCGGCCCTCACCTTAGCCCTCTCCCGCGTGCGGGAGAGGGGACACGTCCGGCAGACCGTCGTCGTTCGGCCCGCCCGGCCCGTAGTTTGGCGCCATCGCCGGCGGGGTGTGGGCGAACGCCATCGCCGTCCGGTCGCCGCGTTTCGGGCCCGCCACCGGCGCCTCGAATTCAATACCGAGCGTGGCCAGTTCCATGGGGTTCAGATGCACGGCACCGTTTTCCACCTTGACGGCGAAGCGCTGCACGCAACCCAGATCAGGCTCGCGCACCATGCCGTCTTCCAGCCCGATGGTCCAGTTATGCAGCGGGCAGGCCACGCTGTTGCCGAACACGATGCCCTGGCTCAGCGGGCCACCCTTGTGCGGGCAGCGGTCGAGCAGGGCGAAGACTTCGCCCTGGCCGTTGCGGAACAGGGCCACGTCCATGCCCTGCGCACGCGTCACGCGGCGAGAGCCGAGCACGGGAATTTCGTCCACCTGGCAGATCAGTTTCCAATCGCTCATTTGCTATCCTCTTAGGAGCAATCAGCGCAGGCAATACCTGGGCTATAGGCTGTTTTAATCATAAATCTGGAATCAAGCCGCAATCGCCGTGAACTGCCGCGTGTCCACCGATGCCTTGGCCGATTCGAACCAGGGGTCGGGTGCGCCGTCCAGGGCGAACTGCAGCTTGTCCCACAGCGCGCGGCGACCTTCTGGGTCTTCGAGCACGCGTTTCTTCACGTAGTCAAGCCCGACCCGGCCGATGTAGTGCACGGTGCGCTCCAGGTACCAGCCTTCCTCGCGGTACAGCTGGAGGAAGGCGCCCGAATATTCCATCACCTCGGCTGCGGTCTTCACCTTCACGAAGAAGTGCGCCACCTCGGTTTTGATGCCGCCGTTGCCGCCCACGTAGATCTCCCAGCCGGAGTCGACGCCGATGATGCCCACGTCCTTGATGCCCGACTCGGCGCAGTTGCGCGGGCAGCCGCTCACCGCCAGCTTCACCTTGTGCGGCGCGTACATGGCCCACAGCGCGCGTTCCAGGTCCTTGCCCATCTGGGTCGAATCCTGCGTGCCGAAGCGGCACCATTCGCTGCCGACACAGGTCTTCACCGTGCGCAGCGCCTTCGCATAGGCCAGGC
>JAQGNA010000522.1 GCA_028292075.1 Rhodoferax sp.
TGACCGGCTGCAGGTGTGGCGCGTGCCAACCGAGGCCTCGCAAGCGCTGGCGGCACTGGCGCAACGCAGCATGCAGCTGCAGGCGACGGTCCAGGAAGGCGTGCTGACGCTGGGCGACGAATCGCGCACCGTCGACATCGAGTGTGTCCGCTGGAAATAGCTGCGCGCTTTCCGGGTTGGCTCAATACCTGTAGCCGCCCATCCTGCGCTTCTGCAAGCCCACGACAGGCTTGCACACCTCGTCGTGGTGAGCTCGTCGAAGCATCTCTGCGGCCCCTCCAGGACACCGGTTGCTCGACGCTCAAACCGGCATCAACGCTCCGCAGTTCCAGCACTGCTCGAAGCCCCCCTCCACCATCTCCCCGCACCGGCACCACCACAGGCGCTGCGGCAGGTGCTGGAGCTGGTCGAGCAGGGTTCGGGCACTGTCGGCCTGTTCGTCGTGCTTGAGCCAGATTTCGGGCAGGCACTGGTCGGGCGGCAGGTGGCCCGCGGCGGCACCCAGGTATTGGCGCTGCACGGAGGCGGCGATGCCGGCTTCGTTGAGCGTATCGACCCACAGCGTGGCCAGGGCGATGTTGGGCGCCTGGACCAGTCTGAGCATCAGGTGGTGGCCGGTGCGGTTGGCGTGTTCATAGTGGCCGGTGTGCCCGACGTTCCAGGCGCCTGCAGCGGCTCGGGCGGCGCCGGTTGTGGGCCTTCGGCGGCGCGCTCGGCATAACGGTTGAAGCGCCAGGCATCGGCCTCCAGGGTGATGCGGCGCCAGGTGGCGCGCTTTTCGCCGGGCGTCATTGCGGGCCAGTGCTGCACTTCGTCGAAGGTGCGGCCGCAACCCTTGCACAGGTCGTCGCCCTGGCTGGTGGAGCAGATGGCGATGCAGGGGGTGTCTGGCGTGCTCTGGTACCAGGCCAGCCATGCGGCGCGGGCGGCCGGCGGCATGGTGTCCTCATCGGCCTCGTCCTGGTGGTAATAGACCATCAGCGCGTACACCTCGGCCAGGGCGCGGAGTTCGGCGCACAGGGTGACGCCGTCTGGCGACGGCTTCTTTTCGCGCCAGTAATTGATGGCGGCCTCGATATCGGTGATGTGAATGCCGGCCATGGGTGGAGTGCGATCAGGTAGCTGCGCAAAGCGCGAAGGGGACGCGATGATAGCGCTCCGGTGCCGCGCCGCCTGGCGTGGCTAACCCCCATGGACTGCGGGGACTTCCACCGCCGGCACCGTTCAAATTTCGCTATCAATAAAAGAGCGCAACGCTTTGGCGCCACGATGGCGGCCTCGCAAAAATGTCTAAAGCGGAAAGTGGGGCACGGCGATGCGGGCGGTACGCTGCCCGGCCACACGCCTGCCACACGCGTTGCAGGAACGCACTGGCCGGTGTTTTAATCCACGCTTCGAGGGGGAGTAGCTCCGGCTTGCTGCGGATCGCGGTGGTTGTCGTCAAGGCAGCCGCAACGCAGCAGGCATCGTTCAGCCGTCAATACGAAGTCTTCAACGCACAGGGTGCGGCTTCCGGCTGATCGGGCACGTGTACGCGGTACCGTGTCGGGCAAGACCTTCGATCCACACTTGTCACAGGTGGGTCGAAGGTTGCCGGCAAATTTGGCCGGCGCACCCCGGCTCCGGTGAAAGGTGGTTTCAGACCAACTCATTCACAACATTCGGAGTCTTGTTCCATGGAATTTCTGTCCGCGCCCTGGTGGTCGGCCCTGCTGGCGATCATCCTGATCGACCTGGTGCTCGCTGGCGACAACGCCATCGTCATCGCCCTGGCGGCCCGCAGCCTGCCCGCCCACCTGCAACGCAAAGCCATCATCTGGGGCACCGTGGGCGCCATCGTCGTGCGCTCGGCCATGACGGTCGGCGTGGTCTGGTTGCTGAAGGTGCCAGGCCTCATGCTGGTCGGCGGCCTGGGCCTGGTCTGGATCGCCTACAAGCTGCTGGCCGACCAGTCGGACGGCGAGCATGACGGCCCGGTGGCCAACACCTTCTGGGGCGCGATGAAGACCATCGTGATCGCCGACGCGCTGATGGGCATCGACAACGTGCTCGGCGTGGCCGGTGCGGCGCACGGCGCGTTCGACCTGGTGATTCTGGGCCTGTTGATCAGCGTGCCGATCGTCGTGTTCGGCAGCACCATGGTGTTGAAGCTGGTCGAGCGCTTCCCGATCATCATTCAGGCCGGTGCCGCGGTGCTGGCCTTCACCGCCGCAAAGATGATCGTCAGCGAGCCGCTGCTGGACCCGGTCTTCGATCCACCTGAAATGGTAAACACCGCAGCGCGCTGGGGCGTCTACCTGCTGGCCGTGCTGGGTGTTCTGGCGGCAGGCCGCTGGGCAGCGCGGCGCAACGAGGCGACCACCGGGCCCGCAGCCCACTCCTGAGGCACCGCACGGGGCGCAAATCCCTGCGCTCCGGCACCATTGAAAAGGAAACGACACATGGACAAGGTGATTGTGCTGATCGACGACGCGGCCTATGCCCGCGACCACCTGCGGCCCATGTTGGGCACGGCCTGCGGCGCCTCGCCCGGTGCCTTGGCGGCCCAACGTACGCACTGGGTGGTAGTGGCCTGCGCACCGCGCATCACGCAGCGCGTGAGCAAATGGGTGAGCCACCGGGCCCGCGAACACTGGCGCAACAAATGGAGCGACCGGCTCTTTGCGGAACTGGCGCCCTGGTTGCAGAGCCATGGGGACGCCTGGACCGCGGTCGTGGCAACCGGGCCTCTGCCCGACCTGACACAGGGGCTGATGACCGAGCACGGCACCAACCATGTGCTGGACGTTCGGCGTCCCAAGCTCAGCCCCGGGCAGTCGGCACCATCGGCCAGCCTGGGCCAGCAGCACTGGTCTTTCGCGGGGCTCATGGCCGGGCTTGGCCTGATCCTGGGACTCGGGCTGGACTGAAGCGTAGGCGGTGCAGGGGATCGGCCCGGCGCCCCGGCAGCACGGGGTGCTGGTGCTATGCTTCCCGCATGAAACTGATCCTTAAATGGGTGCTGAGTGCGGTGGCGCTGTTGCTGGTGGCCCACCTCTACAGCGGCGTGGTGGTCGAGAATTTCACCGCTGCCCTCGTCGCCGCGCTGGTCATCGGCCTGTTGAACACCATCGTGCGGCCGGTGCTGGTGGTTTTGACCTTGCCCGTCACCGTCCTCACGCTCGGGCTGTTCATGTTCGTGATCAACGCGCTCATGTTCTGGTCGGCCTCTGGGCTGCTCGGCGGCTTTCATGTGCGCGGCTTCGGCGCGGCCTTGCTGGGCTCGCTGATGTATTCGGCG
>JAQGNA010000530.1 GCA_028292075.1 Rhodoferax sp.
CGCGCAGCGCGGTGATGCGCGTGGCGCAGAGGACGGCCGCGCCATGACCAGGCTGAACCTCGTTTTGTTGATGGCCGTGCTGGCCAGTGCCCTTTACCTCGTCCGCACGCAGTACGACTCGCGCAGCCTGTTCGTCGAAGTCGACAAGGCCAATGCGCTGGCCCACACGCTCGAGATCGACAACGAGCGTCTGCAGGTCGAGAAGCGCGCACAGGCCACGCCCCTGCGCATCGAGAAGCTGGCCAAGGAGCAGCTGCAGATGCGCACCAGCACGCCGGCCATCACGCAGTACGTGACGGTGCAGGCGCCCGCCGCCGCAGCGCCGACCGCCTCGCCCGAGGCCGGTGCTTCGGCCGGCGGTGGTGCGCGCCAGGCGCTGGACAACGCACGGAGGGTCGAATGAGCCGCAGTGTCCGGTATACGTCCAGCCCCCTGCTGGCGAGCAAGACGCCGGTCTGGCGCAGCAAGCTGGTGGTGGCCGCCATCGCGGCCGGCTTCGTCGGCCTGACCGCCCGCGCCGCCTACATCCAGGTGATCGGCAACGACTTCTTTCAGCGGCAGGGTGAGGTGCGTTTCGCGCGGACGCTCGAGCTGCCCGCCAACCGCGGCCGCATCCTCGACCGCAACGGCCTGATCCTCGCCTCGAGCGTCATCGCACCCAGCATCTGGGCGATCCCGGAAGACGTCGACCGCGATCCGGTCAAGCTCAAGGCACTGGCCAAGCTGCTTGGCATGCCCATGGCCGAGCTCGACAAGAAGCTCGAGAACGAGGACAAGACCTTCGTCTGGGTCAAGCGCCAGGTCGACGAACCCATTGCCCAGCAGATCGCCGCACTAAAGATCCGCGGCATCTACCAGCGCAAGGAGTACAAGCGGCAGTACCCCGAGGGCGAGGCCATTGCGCACATTCTCGGCTTCACCAACGTCGAAGACCGCGGCCAGGAAGGCGTCGAGCTCACCTTCAACAAGGAGCTGGCTGGCAAGCCGGGTTCGCGCCGCGTCATCAAGGACCGGCTGGGCCGCGTGGTCGAAGACGTGGGCGACCAGGTGCCACCCGTCGAAGGCAAGGAGATCCAGCTCAGCATCGACAGCAAGGTGCAGTTCTTCGCCTACCAGAAGCTGCGCGACGCCGTCATTGCGCACCGCGCCAAGGCGGGCAGCGTGGTGGTGCTCGACTCGGTCACCGGCGAGGTGCTGGCCCTGGCCAACTACCCGAGCTATGTGCCCGACAAGCGTGTGAACCTGACCGGCGAGCAGCTGCGCAACCGCGCGCTCACCGACACCTTCGAGCCAGGCTCCACCATGAAGCCGATCACCGTCGCCATGGCCCTCGAGGCCGGGCGCGTCAAGCCCACCACCCTGATCGAGACCGGTCCCGGCCGTTTCCAGCTCGGCGGGTTCACCATCAGCGACACCCACAACTACGGCACGCTGACGGTGGAGGGTGTGATCCAGAAGTCGAGCAACGTCGGCGCGCTGAAGATCGCCCAGAAGATGACGCCGCACGAGATGTGGGACACGTACACCGCGCTCGGCTACGGCCAGAAGCCGCAGATCGAATTTCCCGGCGCCGTGACCGGCCGCCTGCGCCCCTGGAAGAACTGGAAGCCGGTGGAGCAGGCGACCATGGCCTACGGCTACGGCCTGTCGGCCTCGCTGTTCCAGATGGCGCATTCGTACACCTCGTTCGCCCACGACGGCAGCATCATTCCGGTCACCATCCTGAAGAGCAACGAGCCGCCGGTCGGAGTGAAGGTGTTCTCGGCAGAAAACGCGCATGCCGTGCGCAAGATGCTGCAGATGGCCGCCGCGCCGGGCGGTACCGGCCCGCTGGCGCAGACGCTCGGCTACTCGGTCGGCGGCAAGTCGGGTACGGCCCACAAGCAGGTTGGCAAGGGCTATGCGAGCAACAAATACCGTTCGTGGTTCACCGGCATGGCGCCGATCGAGAAGCCGCGCATCATCGTGGCGGTGATGGTCGACGAGCCGAGCAACGGCCAGTACTTCGGCGGCATCGTGGCCGCGCCGATCTTCAGCGAAGTGGTGCAGCAGACCTTGCGGATGATGGGGGTGCCGCCAGACATCGACGTCAAGCCGCAGGTGACGGCGCAGCCGGTGGAGGAATCGTTTTGATGAACGTCTTTCACCGCCCCGCAGAGGCCGCGCACTGGTTGCGCGGCCTTGTCGCACTTGATGCGGACGGCAGGCTTGGCACGCTGCAGGTCGACAGCCGGCGCGTGCGCCCGGGCGATGCCTTCATCGCCTGGCCTGGTGCGGCGGTCGATGGCCGCCGGTTCGTCGCCGACGCGCTCGCGCAGGGCGCGGTGGCCTGCCTGGTGGAAGCAGAGGGCAGCGAGGCTTTCGGCTTCGACCGCCTGCCCGCCGGTGCGGCTGGTGCCGTGGCGGCCTATGCCGGCCTCAAGGCAAGCACCGGCCCCATCGCCGCCGCCTACTACGGCCATCCGACCGAGACGCTCGACGTGCTGGCCGTCACCGGCACCAACGGCAAGACGTCGACCAGCTGGTGGCTGGCGCAGGCGCTGTCGCAGGTGACGGCGCCTTCGCGCCTGCCTTGCGCGGTGGTCGGCACGCTGGGCGTGGGCATTCCGCCCGATGTGGAGGCCACCGGCCTCACCACCCCCGACCCGGTTCTGCTACAGCGCCAGTTCCGCCATTTCGTCGACAACGGCATCAAGGCCTGCGCGATCGAGGCGTCGAGCATCGGCCTGGCCGAGCGCCGGCTCGACGGCGTGCGCATCCGCGTGGCGCTGTTCACCAACCTCACGCAGGACCACCTCGACTACCACGGTGACATGCAGGCCTATGCCGGTGCGAAGGACGAACTCTTCGCCTGGCCCGGCTTGCAGGCCGCGGTGATCAACCTGGACGACGCCCACGGCAAGACGCTGGCCGAGCAGCTGGCCCAGGGCGCGCTCGATCTCTGGACGGTGTCCATCGAAGGTGCGGCCCGGCTCCGGGCCATCGACATCGCCCATGGCGACCTCGGCCTCGCATTCAACGTGGTGGAGGGCGGCGAAAGTCACCGGCTGCAGACCCGCCTCATCGGCCTGTACAACGTGTCGAATTTGCTGGGTGCGATGGGTGCCATGCGCGCGCTCGGCGTGCCGCTCGCCGAAGTGGTGCGCGCCTGCGCCGCCGTCACCCCGGTGCCGGGTCGCATGGAATGCCTCAACGTTGCCGGCCAGCCGCTGGTCGCGATCGACTATGCCCACACGCCCGATGCGTTGGACAAGGCCTTGCTGGCCTTGCGTCCCCTGGCGCAGGCCCGCGGCGGCAAGCTGTGGTGCGTGTTCGGCTGCGGCGGCGACCGCGACGCCACCAAGCGCCCGCTGATGGCGGCCGTGGCCGAGAAGAACGCCGACCTGGTGGTGGTCACCAGCGACAACCCGCGCAGCGAGAAGCCCGAGGTCATCATCAGCCAGGTGCTGCTCGGCCTGAGCCATGACCGCTGCGTGCATGTCCAGGCCAATCGCGCGCTGGCCATCGCCGAAGCGCTCGGGCAGGCCAGCGCCAACGACGTGGTGCTGGTGGCCGGCAAGGGCCACGAGGCCACGCAGGACATCGCCGGCGTGAAGCATCCGTTTTCCGACCTGGCCCATGCCGAAGCTGCCCTGCGCCTGCGCGGCAACGCCGGTGTCGCCGATGACACGATGATGACGCTGGCCCAGGCCCTGCAGTGGATTCCTGGCGGTCGCCTGTACGGCGACGGCACAGTGGCCATCGCCCGCGTGCACACCGACACCCGCAGCCTGCAG
>JAQGNA010000586.1 GCA_028292075.1 Rhodoferax sp.
AGCCGCCGCCGACGCAAGCCAACCCACCCCGTTCGTCCTGAGCTTGTCGAAGGACCTGCAACAGGCACCACCCCGTTCATCCTGAGCCTGTCGAAGGACCTGCACAGGCACCATCCCGTTCATCCTGAGTCTTTCGAAGGGCCTGCGACAGATACCACCCCGTTCATCCTGAGCTTGTCGAAGGACGGGTACCCCGCCACCCTCATTCCTGAACCCGTCGACCCCCACCGCATCTGCCACACTGCCCCAAGTTCCAGCCACGCCATGCAAATCACCGCCAACCAGATCCGCATCGAAGTCGAAGACACCGGGCCTCAAGGCAGCCCCTCGTCCCGGCCGGTGGTCCTGCTCATCATGGGCCTGGGCATGCAATTGATCGCGTGGCCGCCGGCCATGGTGAAGGCGCTGGTCGACGCGGGCTACCGGGTGCTGCGGTTCGACAACCGCGACATCGGGCTCAGCCAGCACTTCGACGAGCTTGGCACGCCCAACCTGATCTGGGCTGCAACCAAGCTACGCCTGGGCCTGCCGGTGCGGCCGCCCTACACGCTGCGCCACATGGCGCTCGATGCCATTGGCGTGCTCGACGCGCTGGGCGTGCGCCGGGCCCATGTGGTGGGCGCCAGCATGGGGGGCATGATCGCGCAGCGCTTGGCGCTGCTGGCGCCGGAGCGCGTGCTGAGCCTCACCAGCATCATGAGTTCGAGCGGCGCCCGCCGCCTGCCGCCCCCGCGGCCCGAGGTGATGCGGCTGATGCTGCGGCGTCCGCCCAGTGGCGGCCGGCAGGCGATGGTCGACCATGCCGTCCAGCTGCTGCAAGCCATCGGGAGCCCGGGCTTCCCCCTGCCCGAGGCCGAGATCCGCGCCCATGTCGGCGAGGCGATGGACCGCAGCTTCCACCCGGCTGGCACCGTGCGACAGATGGTGGCGGTGGGTGCCGATGTCACCCGTGCACTCGAGCTGACGCGCCTTCGCACGCCCACCCTCGTGCTGCACGGCCGCGCCGATCCGCTGGTGCCTTACGCGTGCGGCGAAGACACCGCCCGGCGCATCGCCGGTGCGCGCCTGGTCGGCATCGACGGCATGGGCCACGACCTGCCGCCGGGCGTGGTCGACCGCCTGCTGGCCGAACTGCTCCCGTACCTCGCAACCCATCCGAACATTGAAGGCTGAACCGCCATGAACACCCCTGAACAATCCCAGCTGGGCAAGGCCTCGGCTTACGTCGACCAGTACGACGCGTCCTTGCTGTTCCCCATTCCCCGTGCGGGCAAGCGGGCCGAGATCGGCCTGGGCCCGGAAGGCGCCCAGCAGATGCCGTTCTTCGGCGCCGACCTCTGGACCGCCTTCGAGCTGAGCTGGCTCAACCAGCGCGGCAAGCCACAGGTGGCGCTGGCGCACATCACCGTGCCCTGCGAGACGCCGAACATCGTGGAGAGCAAGTCTTTCAAGCTGTATCTGAACAGCTTCAACAACACCCGCTTCGCCGACGCGCAGGCTGTGCGCGACCGCATCCGCGCCGATGTGAGCGAAGCCGTCTGGCGCGGTAGCCCGACGCCGGCGACGGTGGGCGTGCGGCTGTTGCTGCCCGATGCCTTCGACCGCGAGCCGGTGCACGAGATCGACGGCCTGAGCCTCGACCGGCTCGACCTCGAATGCACGCACTACACCCCGGCGCCCGAACTGCTGAAGGCGGAATTCAACGAGGCGCCGGTCACGGAAGTGCTGACCAGCAACCTGCTGAAAAGCAATTGCCTGGTCACCGGGCAGCCCGACTGGGGCAGTGTGCAGATCAGCTACAGCGGGCCGCAGATCGACCAGGGCGGTCTGCTGGGCTACATCGTGAGCTTTCGCAACCACAACGAGTTCCACGAGCAGTGCGTCGAACGGATCTTCATGGAGATCTGGCGCCGCTGCAAACCGATCAAGCTCACGGTTTATGCCCGCTACACGCGGCGTGGCGGGCTGGACATCAACCCCTTTCGCACCAGCCATCCGGGCGCGCTGCCACCCAACATCCGCATGGCGCGCCAGTAGCCGGGTGGGCCAGTAGCCGGGTGCGCCAGGCGGAAGGGCTTGACCTTCCCATCGGGACAAGGACGAAGATGCGGTCGCTCGAGGCCTGCGGGGCCGTTGTTTCGTCCGTTGCCAAGTTCTACCGACCTGAGGAAAGCCATGCAAAAGAAGTTCAGACCAGCCCCCCATTTTCTGGCCGCCTGCAGCCTGGCTGCCGCCTGCCTGCTGCCACTGCCAGCGGCCGCGCAGTCGTCAACGCCGCACGATGGCGCCCACGCGGCCGCGTCCGGAAAAAATGCGAGCCCGTCCACCCGTGCCTACCAGGCCAGCGACAAGAAGATGATGAAGGACATGGCCGTCGCCTACACCGGCGATGCCGACCGCGACTTCGTGGCCCACATGATTCCGCACCACCGGGGCGCGGTGGCCATGGCCGAGGTGCAGCTGAAGTACGGCAAAGACCCGGCGCTGCGCAAGATGGCCGAGGACATCGTGAAGGCCCAGCAGGACGAGATCGCTTTCATGAAAGAGTGGCAGGCGAAGCACCCGGCGAAGTGACTTGCCGGGCCACGGCGGCCACTCGGTCAACAGGTGAAGACAAGCGGCTCGCCGGTCGGCCAGCCAGCCAGCCGCGTTCAGGAAATCTTCTGAATCAGCGCGCCCTTGAACAGCACCGGCCCCGTCGGCCCGCCGGGCCCTGGCACGCCGCCACGCGGCTCGAGGCTGATGGCCAGCGCCGGCACTTCGCGCACGTCGGCCGTGGTGGCTGGAAGCCGCAGCACCTGGTCCCCGCCCAGCACGCCGAGCGATCGCGGGCCGCCCGAGGGCGGTAGCGCCCAGAGCTGCAGCGACTTGTCGGGGCCTTCATGGAAATCGCCAACACGCTGCAGCACCAGCTGCCTGCTGCGCGCATCGAATGTCACCAGCACGGAAGCCCCCGCCGGCTCGCCGCCAAGCACGGCGACGTACTGGATCTGCGGCGTGGCCTGAAGCCGGCCCTGCAGTGCCGCGACTTCGGTGCCCAGCCGCTCGCGCACCTGCAGGCCGCCCACCACGGCAAGCGCCGCCAGGGCCACGCTGGCAAACGTCAGGCCACGCCACAGGCCGAGGTGTTGCCACCAGCCCGTGCGCGCCGGCGGTGCAATGGCGCGTTCCTTTGCGGCGCGCAGGGCGGCCCGTTGCATGTCGCCATGGACCAGGTTTTCGATGCGCGTCCACACCACGGGGCTCGGCGCCTCGGCGCGCTGCAGCTCGGCCAGGCTCGACAGGCGGCCCTGCCAGGTGAGCACGGCGGCGCGCACGGCAGGCTGGGTGCGGGCGATGGCTTCGAGCCGCCGCCGCGCGCCACCGCGCAAGGTGCCGAGCGCATGGTGCGCGGCCAGCCGGTCGAGCAGTTCAGGATGGGCCTGGAGGTTCATGTGGCGGTCCTCAGGCAAAGCCGGCCATGCAGGCCCGCAGCTGGACCAGGCCGCGGCGGATCCAGGTCTTGACGGTGCCGAGCGGCAGCCGCAGCTGCGCGGCCAGCTCGCCATGGCTCAGGTCGCGCAGATAAGCCAGGGTGACCACCTCGCGCTGGCGCTGCTCCAGCTGCGACAGGCAGCCATGCAGTGCGCGCGCCTGTTCGCTCGCCTCGGTGGTGTCCATCGGGTCGGCCTCCTGGCCGGGCAGGGTGTCTTCGAGCACTTCGTCGAAGGGTTGGGTCAGCTGGGCCCGGTCGGCCGTGCGGCGGCGCAGGAAGTCGAGCCCGCGGCTGCGCACCACCAGCCCGAGCCAGGCCATCGGCGGACTGAGGCTCGCGCGGTAGTCGCCGGCCACGCGCCAGATCGTGACGAAGGCCTCTTGCAGCACGTCTTCGGCCGCCTCGCGCTGGCCCACCACACGCAGTGCCAATCCGTAGAGCTTGCCGGCGGTGCGGTCGTACAGCGACTTCAGCGCGGCCGCGTCCTGGGCGGCGATGCGGTCGAGCAGGGCGATCAGTTCGGCATCGGGAAGGGTGTGGCGCATCGGCGGATTGTGCAGCAACGGCCGGGTTTCGGCGGGTTGCCGGGCCATCGGCAAGGTCTGCAGCTGCAGACATGACGGTGCCCGGCCCCTGGTGCGGAGCAAGGCAATGCAAGTTGATGGACGGCGTTCGCATGATGTGTCGGGCGGCATGGCAAATGGCCATGGGCTTCGTGCGATGGGTACGCGGCCATGGCGGCAACGGATTCATGCACTGCCCTGAATCCAATTGCCGGCGGCTCGCGTATCAGGTCGGGGCGAAAGAAAAATTTCAAACCCCGAACCTGTCCACCACCTCAGAGGAGATCACCATGGCATTCAGAATCCGAAGCATCGCGCAGGGCACAGCCTTGCTGTTCGTGGCAACGGCGGCACTGGCGTCGAGCCACCGCGAAGCACCGTTCATCACCACCAGCCCCAAGGTGGACGGCACCGATTTCTACATGTTCAGAAGCTATGAAGGGGTGGCGAGCAACGGCAGCGGCGGGCGATCGGACTATGTCACGCTGATTGCCAACTACCAGCCGCTGCAGGCTCCGTACGGCGGTCCGAACTACTTCCAGATGGACCCGAACGCCCTGTACGAGATTCACATCGACAACAACGGCGACGGCAAGGAAGACATCACCTTCCAGTTCCGCTTCAACAACAAGCTGAACAACGTGCCGCTGCCCATCGGCTCGGCCAGCGTACCGATTCCGCTGATCCAGGCCGGCGGCGTGAGCCGGGTGAATGACCCCAACCTGAACCTCAACGAAAGCTACAGCGTGAGCGTGGTACGCGGCGACCGCCGGCGCGGCGGCGCGCAGTCGGTCACCAAGACCGGCGGCGGGGCCACCTTCGAAAAGCCGGTCGACTACATCGGCAGCAAGACGCTCGGCGACCCTGCAGCCTACGAGGCCTATGCGCAGAAGCACATCCACAGCATCCGCATTCCGGGTTGCCCGGCGGGCAAGGACATCGGCAACGTGTTCGTCGGCCAGCGCCAGGAAGGCTTTGCCGTCAACCTGGGCGCCGTGTTCGATCTGGTCAACGCGCCAGCGGCCTTCCTGCTCGACCCGGCCAACAAGGACGCGGCCGGCATGGGCGGCAAGCACGTGATGCAGAAATCCAACGTAACCTCGATCGCCATCGAAGTGCCGAAGGACTGCCTGACCGCGGGCACCGATCCGGTCATCGGTGGCTGGACCACGGCCAGCATGCGCCAGGCGCGGCTGCTGAACGGCAAGCCGACGTCGGGCCATCAGGCCAGTGAAAAGGCCGGCGGCGCCTGGGTGCAGGTTTCGCGCCTGGGCAACCCGCTGGTGAACGAGCTGGTCATCGGCCTGCCCGACAAGGACAAGTTCAACGGCTCGCGCCCCTCCGACGACGGCCAGTTCCTCACCTACGTGACGAACCCGACGCTGCCCGCGCTCCTGGGCATCGCCCTGGCTGGCAACGCAAGCGCCGTGGCGCCCACCAACCTGCCGCGGACCGACCTGGCCACGGTGTTCCTCACCGGCATTGCCGGCGTCAACAAGCCCGCCAGCGCCACGCCGTCGGAAATGCTGCGCCTGAACACCGCCGTGGCGCCGGTGATGTTCGCCGACCAGAACCGCCTCGGTGTGGCCGGTGAAGTGCTGCGTGTGGGCGGCCCGGGCAACCTGGCCCAGGCCAAGGACCTGGCCGGCTTTCCGAACGGCCGCCGGCCCAAGGACGACGTGGTCGACATCGCGCTGGTGGCCATGCTGGGCGGCCTGTGCGTGATCAACGGCGACGGCAATGCGCTGGGCCTGAACGGGGTGCCGGGCGTCCCGAGCCTGACCTCGGCCTGCAAGCCATCCAGCGTGCCGCTGGGTGCCAGCTCTGCCAACATCCACGACGCAGTGGACCAGGCGACCGTGCCGTTCCTGACACGCTTTCCTTACCTGAACACCCCGAACTCCGGTTCGGCTTCGTATTGAGCCCCGGCCCTGTTGCCATTCATCGAGGAGATCTGACATGAACAGAAATGCGGTAAGAAACGGCGCTCTGGCGGCGGCTTGCGCGGTGGCGCTCACGGCCTGCGGCGGTGGAGGCGGGGGTGACGGCGGCGGTGGTGGCAACACCAATGGTGCCGGCGCGGTGGTGGAAGGCAGCGACGTGCCTGTGGGCGTCGAACAGAGCGTGGGCAGCGTGGTGGCGTTCGCCAAAAGGCTGATCGGCATGACCAGCGAAAACGGCGAACCGGTGCTGCTGGGCAATGCCAAGCTGGCGACCAGCGAAACCGACAGCCCCGAGGACCTCTGAGATGCAGCCGCGGTGGGGCAGGCTTGCGACGACGGTGCTGGGCAGCCAGGGCGTAGCGAGCCTCGCTGTGGTCCTGGCGGTCGCCGCATTCTTTGCCGCACCCGCGGCTGCCGCCTTGTTGCCGGTGCCTGCGCGCGACGACGAGGTGGTGGAGGTATTGCCGGCTATCACCCGGGTGCGTCCTGCCCAGACACCGGCATCCGCCCTGGCTGGCGCAGCCGGGTTGGCGGCGCCGGCCAGCCCAGGGGCGGCCGGTGCCACCCACCCGGTTGACCCCCGAATCGCCGCCAGCCTGGCCCGCGAGGCCATCGGTGTGGCCCGGCAGACCGGCGACGCGCGCTACTGGGGACGTGCGCAGTCTGCGCTGGCGCCCTGGTGGGACAAGCCCGACGCGCCGGTCGATGTGGCGGTTCTTCAGGCCACCGTGCAGCAGGGGCGCCATGCGTTCCAGCCGGCGCGGGCGGTGCTGCAGGCCGCGCTGGCGCGTGCGCCCGACCATGCGCAGGGTTGGCTCGATCTGGCGGCGCTCGAGCGGGTCGAAGCCCGCTATTCACCATCTTTGCTGGCCTGCGAAGCCGTCGCGCGTGCCGGCCAGGCGCTGTATGCGCGCGCCTGCCAGCTCGAGACGCGGTCGCTGCAAGGCCAGCATCGGCAAGCAACCAGCGGCTTCATGGACATGCTGCATGCGCTGCCCGCGCGGGGCGCGGAAGCCCAGCGCAGCTGGCTGGGCTCGCTGCTCGCTGAAAACGAAGAACGGGCCGGCCGGTTTGCCGCGGCGCACGCCGCCTATGCGCAAAGCCTGGCCGACGAGCCCGACCTCTACACCGCCATCGCCTATGGCGACCTTTTACTGCGGCTCGGCGACAACGCCGGCGCACGCAAGCTGCTGGCCGCACAGCCGCAGACCGATGCCGTCCTGCTGCGCCTGGCGCTGGCCATGCGCCGGCTCAAGTCGCCCGGCTGGCAGGCGCTGCGCGACGAGCTGCATGCCCGCGAGGCCGCGCTCGGCCGGCGCGGCGACGACCTCGAACTGCACGACCGCGAGCGCGCGCTGCTGGCGCTTTGGCTCGACGACGCGCCCGCTCGCGCCTTGCCGCTGGCGCTGCGCAACCTCGGTATCCAGCGTGAGCCGATCGATTGGTGGGTCGCCCTCGAAAGCGCCCGGGCCGCGCAGGACGCCAGCGCCGAAGCCGACCTCCGCAAGCGCCTCGAAGCGACCGGCCTGCGCGACGCCCGCCTGGCGCCGCTGCCAGCCGGCACGGCACCGCCCGGCAGGCAAGGGCAATCGGGCAAGACTGATAAGACGGACAAGACCGGCCAGCCAGGCGGCATGGTGCCTGTCTCCCAATCTCTCACAGGACACCCAGCGTCATGATGATGATCACCTGGCGGCGTGTCATCGCCTGCGGACTGTTGTGGGCCCGGGGCCTGGCTTCGGCCTGGGC
>JAQGNA010000629.1 GCA_028292075.1 Rhodoferax sp.
CGCATCGCCAAGGCCGGACTTCGCATCCAGATCGGCCGCGATGTCGACGTGGTCAACCCCGAGGACGACTCCCGCTTCCGGCAGTACTGGGAGACCTACCACCGCCTCATGGGCCGGCGCGGCGTCAACCAGGACGCCGCGAAGGCGGCGGTGCGCCGCTCGAACACGACCATCGCCGCGCTCATGGTGAAGCTCGGCGATGCGGACGCCATGCTGTCCGGCCTGGTCGGGCGCTACGACGGCCATCTGCAGCACGTGCGCGACATCATCGGCCTGAAGAAGGGCGCCTTCGGCCTGGCCGCGTTGAACGCGCTGATGCTGGAGAAGCACACGCTGTTCATCGCCGACACCTATGTGAACGAAGATCCCACGGCCGAGCAGCTGGCCAGCATCGCGGTGATGGCCGCCGAGGAAGTCAGCCGCTTCGGACTTCCGCCCAAGGTGGCGTTCCTGTCGCACTCGAACTACGGCAGCTCCGACCGCCCTTCCGCCCGCAAGATGCGGCTGGCCCGCGAGCTTTTCGCCCGCATGGCGCCAGACATCGAATCCGACGGTGAACTGCAGGGCGACGCCGCACTGTCCGAAGACGTGCGTCAACAGGCGTTGATGGACACCACGCTGCACGGCGCGGCCAACGTGCTGATCTGCCCGAACCTCGACTCGGCGAACATCCTGTTCAACATGCTGAAGGTCACTGGCGGCAAGGGCGTGACCGTCGGCCCGATCCTGCTCGGCGCGGCCGCCTCGGCGCACATCCTCACGCCATCGGCGACGGTGCGGCGGGTGGTGAACATGACCGCGCTGGCGGTCGCGAACGCCTCGACCTTCCGGTAGGGCGGCACACCCCCAGGTTGGCTCACTTCGTGTAGCCGCCCACCCCCTTGCAGGGGGCGACACCAGCGGCCGGGCAGAGCCCGTTCCGCGGTGCCTCTGGAATGAGGCACGCGCGCTATCGCGGGTAATCCGCTCCTGCTCCCTCTCCCGCACGCGGGAGAGGGTTGGGGTGAGGGTCACCGCGGAGATGCCCGTCCCCACTTGTCATCCGCCTCGGACTTGGCTTCCGACTCAGGCATGTCCGCATGCAGCCGGGCACCGTTTTTGCTTATGCTTTGCTTATTGCAACGACGGAATCCCCATGACCAAACGCCTGTTCCTGAAATCCGCCGCCGCCCTGCTCGCGGGGGCCGCTTTCATGCCCGCTTTCGCGCAGACCACACCGATCAAGTTCCAGCTGGACTGGCGTTTCGAAGGCCCGGCGGCGCTGTTCCTCACGCCGGCGGCCAAGGGCTATTTCAAGGACGCCAAGCTGGACGTGGTCATCGACGCGGGCAACGGGTCGGGCGGCACGGTCACGCGGGTGGCGTCCGGCGCCTACGACATGGGCTTTGCCGACATGGCGGCGCTGATGGAGTTCCATGCCAACAACCCCGACGCGCCCAACAAGCCGGTGGCCGTCATGATGGTCTACAACGACACGCCGGCCTCGGTCATGGCGCTGAAGAAGTCGGGCATCAAGACGCCCGCCGACCTGAGCAACAGGAAGCTCGGCGCCCCGGTGTTCGACGCGGGGCGCCGTGCGTTTCCGATCTTCGCCAAGGCCAACAAGGTCACCGGCGTGCAGTGGACCGCGATGGACCCGCCCCTGCGCGAGACCATGCTGATCCGCGGTGACGTCGACGCCATCACCGGCTTCACGTTCACCTCGCTGCTCAACCTGGAAGCGCGCGGCACCAAGGCCCAGGACGTCGTGGTGCTCCCTTATCCGGACTTCGGCGTCAAGCTGTACGGCAATGCCATCATCGCCTCGCCCAGGCTGCTGAAGGAAAATCCGGCTGCCGTGAAGGCCTTTCTGCTGGCCTTCACCAAGGGCATGAAGGACGTGATCGCCAAACCCGCCGCCGCCATCGAAGACGTGAAGGCGCGCGACGGCATCATCAACGTCGCGATGGAAACCCGGCGCCTGAACATGGCCATCGACACCGTGATCAACACGGCCAACGCCCGCGCAGAAGGCTTCGGCCAGATCAACGGCCCGCGCATGACGCTGATGGCCTCGCAAGTGTCCGACGCCTTTGCCACCAAGACCCGCGTCAACGCCGACGCGGTGTGGAACGGCTCCTTTCTGCCGACCACGGCGGAACTCAACATCCTTCCGAAGAAGTAGGCACACCCAGCTTGCGCATGGCGTATCGCGCCTGCGCGACGACGTCAATATCCAGAATGACCAGCACTCCCCAAGCCCCCTTCGTGGAATTTCGCGACGTCTGGCTCGCCTACAACGACGATCTGCTGAAGCAGAACCACTTCGCGGTCGAGGCCATCGATCTGCGGGTGATGCAGGGCGAGTTCATCGCCATCGTCGGGCCCTCTGGCTGCGGCAAGTCGACCTTCATGAAGCTCACCACCGGGCTGAAGATGCCGTCGATGGGCAAGATCCTCATCGACGGACAGCCCGTCACCGGGCCTCTTAAGATTTCCGGCATGGCCTTTCAGGCGCCGTCGCTGCTGCCCTGGCGCACCACGGTGGACAACGTGTTGCTGCCATTGGAGATCGTCGAGCCCTACCGCTCCAACTTCAAGGCGAAGCGCAAGGAATACGAGGAACGTGCCCGCCGCCTGCTGCAGAAGGTGGGCCTCGGCGGCTACGAAGACAAGTTCCCCTGGCAGCTCTCGGGCGGGATGCAGCAGCGCGCGAGTATCTGCCGCGCGCTGATCCACGAGCCCAAGATGCTGCTGCTCGACGAGCCTTTCGGTGCGCTCGACGCTTTCACGCGGGAGGAGCTGTGGTGCATCCTGCGCGACCTCTGGACCGAGCAGAAATTCAACGTGATCCTGGTCACCCACGACCTGCGCGAGAGCGTGTTCCTGGCCGACACGGTGTACGTGATGAGCAAGAGCCCGGGCCGCTTCGTCGTCAAGCGCGAGATCGACCTGCCGCGCCCGCGCGAACTCGAGCTCACCTACACCAAGGAATTCACCGACATCGTGCTCGAACTCCGCGGCCACATCGGAAGCATCCGGCGCACCAGCGGCGCCGCGGAGAAAAGCTGATGCACAAGAAAACCGTGGAAACCTGGTCACCGTGGATCCTGCTCGTGGCGGTACTGCTGCTGTGGCAAATCATCTGCTCGGCCTTCGACGTGTCGGAGTTCATCTTTCCCAGCCCCTGGCGCATCTGGACGCAGTTCCTCGAGTTCAAGCTGATCATCGCCGGCCATGCCTGGCGCACCTTCTGGGTGACGATGGTGGGCTTTGGCCTGGCCATCGTGGTGGGTGTGCTGCTGGGCTTCGTCATCGGCAGCTCGCGGCTCGCCTATGCCGCCGTGTACCCGCTGATGACGGCCTTCAACGCGCTGCCCAAGGCGGCCTTCGTGCCGATCCTGGTGGTGTGGTTCGGCATCGGCGCCGGGCCGGCCATCCTGACGGCGTTCCTGATCTCGTTCTTCCCGATCATGGTGAACATCGCCACAGGCCTGGCCACGCTCGAGCCGGAGCTGGAAGACGTGTTGCGCGTGCTCGGCGCCAAGCGCTGGGACGTGCTCACCAAGGTCGGCCTGCCGCGCTCCATGCCGTACTTCTTCGGCTCCTTGAAGGTGGCGATCACGCTGGCCTTCGTGGGCACCACGGTGAGCGAGATGACGGCCGCCAACGAAGGCATCGGCTACCTGCTGATCTCGGCCGGCTCGGCCATGCAGATGGGCCTGGCCTTCGCCGGGCTGGTGGTGGTGGGCGCCATGGCCATGGTGATGTACGAGTTGTTCAGCTTCATCGAAAAGCACACCACCGGCTGGGCGCACCGAGGTTCGCAAAATGGCTAGCTGGCGCACTTGCCGCGGCACCGGCTTCAGCGCATCTCGAGGACACACGGTTGGCACGGGCCTGGCCCCGCGGCAGCAGTCCACATGGCGCGGAACATGACGCCGGACATGACGCCGGACATGACGCCGGAACAGGCCATCGGTCATCTGCGCCGGGCCAACGAAGTGGCGGCCCGTGCCATGGCGCTCGGCCACCATCCGTTCGGCGCGATTCTCGTTGCGCCCGATGGCGAAACGGTGCTCGCGGAGCAGGGCAACGTGGACCAAGTGAACCATGCCGAAGCGGTGCTGGCACGCAACGCCGCCGCAGGCTTCGCGGCTGAATATCTCTGGGGCTGCACCCTGGTGACCACCGTCGAACCCTGCGCCATGTGCGCCGGCACGCAGTATTGGGCGCACATCGGCCGGCTGGTGTACGGCATGACCGAAAGGCGCCTGCTCGCGCTCACGGGCAACCACCATGAAAATCCCACCATGGACCTGCCCTGCCGGACCGTCTTCGCGAGCGGCCAGAAGGCGGTGCAGGTGATCGGCCCGGTGACCGAAGTCGAGGCGGAGATCGCCGCACTGCACCAGGCGTTCTGGCGGCAAGCGCCAGGCTGATTCGCTTGCTGCCGCTTCCTTGGTCAGGGCGGCAGCTTCAGCGCGTCATGGACAACCAGGCGGTCCAGCACGTCTTCGAAGATGGCCCTTGAACGGCCCGCCGCCTGGCCCAGGAGGGCATGCAGCGCAGCGTCCTGTGGTGTCGCGTGGTGGCATTCGGCGCTGTAGCCTTCGAACTGCGCCAGCAGTTGCAACACCTCGGCAAGGTGGCGTGGGCACTCGCAAACCACGCCGGACGGCAACAGCGCCAGCGCCTCCAGCGCCGCGTCGCTGTAGCGCCTGGCAGGCACCTTGCCGTCGGCCGCGGAGGGCTCGGGCATCGGGGGAACTCCGGTCGTGGGATGGGCGCCTGCCCCGCGCAAGCTGTCGAGCCAGTCGGCCAGCGCGGCGTCGGTCTGCGGCTCGCGCAGCATCAGCACGCCAGCCTCGGCACAGGCCCGGTTCACGGATGCCGACGCGAAGCGGTACAGCACGGCCACTCGCTGCGCACCCAGGCGCTGCCGCGCGGTCTCAAGGCTGGTGACGGTATCGAGATGCAGACCTGGCGATTGCACGAGCAACAGTTCGGGGCCCGCGCCAGGGGAGACAGCGGTGGACGGTGGCGCCGGCAATGTGCCCGGCGGCGCATCCGACAACGCATCCGACAGCGCATCGTAGGCGCCCGCAATCACGAAGCGCGAAGCCACGCGCTTGCGCAAGGTGGCTTGTTGCAACCGCCGCCCCAGAGGCGCCCCCACCACCATCACCCGCCACGGCGAGGACCTGGAAGGACCCGCCCCCTCCAGCCCGGCTGCGGCAGCCGTGGCTGCCGTGGCGGAGGAAGCAGGTCCGTAAAGTGCTGAAGGTGCTGAAGGTGCTGAAGGTGATGAAGGTTCAGAAGCCGCAGGACCTGGCGGCGTGACGGCGTGGAGTTGCCGGAGTCGGGCCGTGTCGAGCCCGGCGGTGGTGCCAATGGCATGGCCGGCTTCACTGAGCTGGCGCAGCAGCGTGAGCCTTTCGACCTGCGCCGCCGAATACAGGCGATGCCCGCTGGGCATGGCAACCGGCGACACGACGCCGTACCGGCGCTCCCAGATGCGCAGCGTGGCCACCGGCATGCCGGCCATGCGGGCGGCGGCGCCACTGCGAAAACGTGGTTGGTCGACTTCGTCGGTTCGGTCTGTCGTCATGGCGGTGGAGAAGCCGGTTGGGGTCGCCGTGGTCGGGATGATGTCGTCGTCCCCGTTGCGGTGGGCGCATGCTTTGGCATCACCCTTTTGACTTGAATCATGTTTGAATCGAATTCTGCGCCCGTTTAGGGTGAATAAGCCAATATTTCTCCTGGTTGCATCGGCTTTGAGTATGCTTGAAGGGACCGTTGATTTTGACGGAGGCAGTCCGCCGGCCTTTCGGCTCGGCAGGAGATACCCAAATGACCCACCCCCGCCGCGTTTTTCTGTTCGCCCTTGCCGCCACCGGCGCCACCCATGCAGGCCATGCCCAGGCCCAGGCCAAGGTCGATGAAAAAGACCCGCAGGCCGCTGCGCTCGGCTATGTGAAGGACACCACCAAGGCCGACGACAAGAAGTACCCCAAGCACGCCGCCAGCCAGATGTGCGGCAATTGCGCGCTCTACCAGGGCAAGCCGTCCGACCCGGCCGGCGGCTGCCCGCTGTTCGCAGGCAAGCAGGTGGAAGCCAAGGCATGGTGCAGTGCCTGGGCCAAGAAGGGATGAAGCCGCCGCCCGCATTCAGGGGCAACAAGCAATTCTTGCCGAGCAAGCTGTGCGCGGCCTGCGGCCGGACGATGGTCTGGCGCAAGCGCTGGGCCCGCAACTGGGACGCGGTGAAGTTCTGTTCCGACGCCTGCCGGAGCCGAGGCCATGCCTGAGTGCCGCGCGTTGGTACTGGTTCTCGGCGACCAGCTCGACCTCGACGGCGCGGCCTTCGACGGCTTCGATCCGTCGCAAGACACCGTGTGGATGGCCGAAGTGGCCGAGGAGTCGACGCACGTATGGTCGGCCAAGCCCCGCATCGCGATGTTCCTCGCGGCCATGCGGCACTTCGCCCAGGCGGTGCGCGGACGCGGGTGGCCGTTGACCTATCTTTCGCTCGACGACGACGGCAACCCCGGCACCCTCGCCCTCGCGCTGCACCAGGCGATCGACCGGTTGAAGCCTGAGCGCCTGGTGCTGTCGGCACCTGGTGACTTCCGGGTGCTGGCCATGCTGCGCGCCGTGGCCGAAGAGCGCGGCCTGGCACTCGACCTGCGGGCCGATCGGCATTTCTATGCCACGGTGCGCGAGTTCGCAGCGCATGCGCGTCGCAAGGGCGAACTCCGCCTCGAATACTTTTACCGCGAGATGCGCCAGACCCACGGCGTGCTGATGAACGGTGGCGAACCACTCGGCGGCCAGTGGAACTTCGACGCCGACAACCGGGCCGCGTTCGGCGCGGCGGGGCCGGGCGCCCTGCCCGCGC
>JAQGNA010000634.1 GCA_028292075.1 Rhodoferax sp.
CAAGCGTTCTGATTTTGTGGATGAGTGCCCGGCCACGGAAGGGCCGGCGCGGGCGCTGCCGGGTTTTCTGGTGCTCAGGCACGCCGATTGCTCTGCAGGGCAAACACTTTGCGGAGCTTTCATTTCCTCTACCCTTCATGCCCGATCAACCCCGCGGC
Organism: Rhodoferax sp.; assembly: GCA_028292075.1. The sequence continues at coordinate 159 of JAQGNA010000634.1, forward strand.
TCGTCCGTGAACACCCCGACGCCGACCGCGCCCAACACGCGAACCGCGGCCCGGAAGGCCTGCTCGCCCACCCCTATGCCCGCATGCAACCCCGCTCCCGCAGCGGATGGGTGCGCCATGGCGGCATCGGCAAGGCGCATGGCGACCGGACTCGCGCCAGCTGACGCGTCCGCGCCCGCCAACATGCCGGGCACTCCGGGCACCGCGCGCATGGTTCATCGTCCCGTTCCGGGCGAACCGGGCATTTCTGTCATTCATGCCGGATCGTCCGACACGGCTATTCCGGTTTTTAGCCCCGAATTGATCAGTGTTGCGCCAAAACGCGTAGGATTTGACGTTATCGCCGAATTCACCGCCATGCCGTTGCTGCCACCGCCCACCACCGAAGAATTTACCCGTGCCCTGGGGCACGAAATGCGCAACCTCATGGGCTGCGTCGTCGTGTCGGCCGAAGTGTTGCGCATGGGGATCGGCGGCGACGCGATGCGCCGCAACGCCCTCGATATTCTGGACCGGCAGGCTGTCAGGCTCGAGTCGGTCATGGGCACCGCCCTCGACATGGCACGCATGCTGGACCAGCGCGAACTGGCGTCCGGCCAGCGGCCGCACCTGAACGGCGTGGTGTCGGGGCTGCTGGCCCGCGCTCTTGCCGAGGAGCGGGTGGTGCTGATCGCCGAGGAACCGGTGTTCGTGTCCGGCGATCCGGTACGCTTGCGCGACGCGCTGGGCGTGCTGCTCAACGCGGTGATGATCGCTTCGCCGGCCGAGCCGGTGCGGGCCTGGCTCGGCATCTGGGGCGACCACGCCGTACTGCGCGTGGCGCCTGCCGCGGCCGAGTTCCCGGCCCAGGGCGCACCTGACGCCTTGCAGGCATTCGACCGCGCCCAGGGCATGCCCGGCGAAAACATGCCGGAGGGGCTGGGGCTCGAAGGGCTCGCCACGCGCCGCATCCTGGCGCTGCACGGGGCCGGTCTTCAGTGGCTGAGACTCGAGGCTGGCCGTGGATTCGAACTGCGCCTGCCTGTGCTGGCCGAACCGCAGCGGGCGGCGTCCTCCGTCTGACCGAGGGTTTAGCCCGGAGCCCGCTGAGAAGTCATCCGGCGTAGACCGGCTCGCCGAGGTTCAGCATCAGCCGGTTGGCCCAGGCGAAGATTGCCACGGCATGCACCAGGTCCAGCACCTCCAGGTTCGACAGGCCAGCGGCCCGCACAGCCCGAAGCTCCTGCGCGCCGAACGCGGCGGGCCGCAGCGTCAGGTCGATCGCCAGCTGCACGATGGCGCGCTCGCGGGCGTTGGTACCGGCGCCCTGCGGCTCGGTGAACACCTGGGCGATCACGTCGTTGCGCCTGGCCAGCTGCTCGAAGCGCTGCGCATGGACCGATGCACAGTAGACGCAGCCGTTGACCCGCGACACCACGGCGCTGGCCAGCTCGCGGTCGGCCCGTGACAGCCCGCCCGGCGCGTACATGATCGCGTTGAAGACGACGGCGCGTTCTTCCAGAATGCGTGGCTGGTGCACCAGCACCCGGTAGTAATCCGAACTCTTGGCCTTCGGGTGGCTGGCCTCCAGCACGGCAATCTGCGCCGGCGTGGCCTCGGCCAGTTCGACCACCGGCAGCCATGATTTCCATTCCAGAGTCTCGCTGGTGTAGCCGTTGATGCGCAGCGGCTCGCCCGGCTTGGGCAGGTTGGCGGGGTGGACAAAGGGCGCGCCATCTCCCTGAACGGCCGGCGGTGTCGCGTCCAGGTCGTCGCCCAGGCCGGCCAGCGCCTGCAGGCCGGCGACCACCCGCAGCTGGTAGGCCACGAAGGCGATCAGCTGGGCCAGCGCCACCACTTCGGCGGTGGCCAGGCCCGCGGCGGGCAGCTTCAGCAGGGCCTCGCGGTCGCCATCCACGGGACGGACGGCCAGCGTGCCGGTGAAGACCAGGATGGCCTCGAGCCGTGGGTCGTCCGCTGGCTGAGCGCCGGCCAAAGCCGCCTGCTGCGCAGCCGTGAGCGCAGCGGCCGCGGGCAGCGCGGCCAGCTTGTCGCGGTAGAGCGCCTGCAGCGCCGTGCTGCCCGAAAGCCGGGCGATGTGGTGCGCGGCCAGCAGGCGTTCGGCCAGCGTCGGACCGGCCAGAGCCGGGTCGAAGATGGAATCGAAGCTGCCCTGGGTGGCGGCCACCACCTTGTCGCGCTGGTGCCGCACGGCGTGCACCGGGCTGCCGGCCGGAAGTGGAACGAGGGCGTCGACCAGGTCGGCCGCGTACAGCGTGGACGGAATGTTCATGGCTTGTCTCCAGTGTCCTTGGGTGAAGATGAAGGGGGTGCGGCCGGCGCGGCGCCATGCCGCGCCACCGCCTGTGCGAGAAAGCGCAGCACCGCCGCCCAGGAGGCTTCGTCGGCCGCTGCGTTGGCAGCAGGCGCGCCGCCGGTGGTGCTGAGCCGCTTCGAGACCGGGTGCGCATAGACCAGTTGCGTCGTGGGCACGAACGGAAACACGATGGCATGGCCTGCACCGTCGAAGTCGAGGTGCTGCACCGCGTGCGGATGGCCGGTCTCTGCCAGGCGCTCGGCCACCATGCGGCCGTACAGGCTCGACGGCCAGGAGCCGTCATCGCCTGCCGACAACAGCAGCACCGGGCCGTTGATGTCTTCCACCGGGATGCGGGCGCGGGCCACGGCGTCGGCATCCCGCAAGGCGGTCAGCAGCGCATGGGCGTGGCGGCGAGGCTCGGGGCCGTCGTCCCAGGGCGCCCAGGTGGCCGTGCGGTTGTGCTCCCACAGGTGCGGCAACGGCTGCCCGCGAAAGCGCCAGGCCGGGCCGTTGCGGCTGTCCGGCCCCAGGCGCGGATCGCAGGCGTTCTGCGCGCTGTGCACCACCGCACCGGGCACGTAGCCGATCACCGCCGACACGAGCGACGGGAACATGCTGCCCAGCAGCAGCACCAGTTCGCCGCCGCGGGACTGGCCGCTCAGTGCGACGAAGCCGTTCTTCGGCCGCAACCGCGCATGCAGCCAATGCAGTGCCGTCTCGAAGATCTCGAGCGGAGTGTCGGAGATGTGGTCGGGCAGGCCCGGCGCCTTGAAGTAGCCCAACGCCAGTGCCGCGTACCCGTGCGATGCGTAGAGCGCCGCGCGCGGTTCGTTCAGCCCGCCGCCGGAGCCGTTGAGCACCATCACCGCCGGATGCGGGCCCGGCCCGGGCGGCATGAAAAGCGTGCCGACCAGGCCGTCATCGCGCACGTCGCGGCGGGTCACTCCGTCGGCGGCCAGGCGCTGCACGAAGGCGGCGCGCAGGTCGGGCCCGGTGCCGCATGCCACGGTGATTTCGGTGGTCAGCGGCGCCACAGGGTCG
>JAQGNA010000635.1 GCA_028292075.1 Rhodoferax sp.
AGGGCTACGCCAGGTCGGGCTTGGCCTGGTAAGACCCGACAGGGGCGGCTTCGCTGTGGCGGGCGGCCAGCGCTGCATCGAGCAGCTTCTGTTCGGCCGACTTGTGTTGCGCCGAGAAGCGCACGGAGATGGCGCAGAGCGAGGTGCCTGCCACCACCAGGCCCAGGATCAGCAGGGTCTGCTGCGGGGTGTCGGTCGCCTTGTTCAAGAAGCCTGCGGCCACCGCGCCGATGTTGCCGCCCGCGCCAATGAGGCCGGCCACGCCGCCAAGCGCCTTGCGGTCGACGAAGGGCATCACCGCATAGGTGGCACCGCAGGCCATGTGGGTGAACAGGCCGAAGAAGGCCATGGCCGCAATGGCCAGCGCCACCGTCTCGGACTTGCTGAAAAGCACCAGGCCGATGCCTTCGCCCAGCATCAGGCCGAACAGCAGCAGGGTACGGCCGTCGAGCCCGCGGCGCATGGCAATGCGGTCGCTGGCAATGCCGCCGAGTGCGCGGGCGAACAGGGCCAGCGCGCCGAAGATGCCGGCGGCAAAGCCGGCGCTGGAAATGGACAGACCGAAGCGGTCGACGTAGTAGCTGGCGGCGATGTTGTGGATGAAGATCTCCACGCCGAAGCAGGCGCCATAGGTGGCCGCCAGCATCCATACGCGGTAGTTGCGGCAGGCCTGCAGAAAAATGGCCATGCCGCCCTTCTTGCCGCCTTCGAGCTGGATGCCCTTGGCACGCAGGTCGACGATGTCGCCCTGCGGCGTGTCCTGCGTGTAGCGGGCATAGACAAAGGCCATGACGACCATGGCCACGCCCGGCACGAACATCGCTACGCGCCAGCCGAAGGCCTGCTCCACCCCGAGGCTCACCACCGCAGCCACCACCAGCGGCATCAGGCTCTGCGCGGCACCGCCGCCGGCATTGCCCCAGCCACCGACCGTGGCATTCGCCGTGCCCACCACGTTGGGGGCGAACATCACACTGGTGTGGTACTGCGTGATGACGAACGAAGCCCCGATCGCACCGATGCAGAGGCGGAAGAACAGGAACACTTCATAGGTCTTTGCGAAGGCCAGGCCGAAGACCGGCAGCGCACCCACCAGCAGCAGCCAGGTGTAGGTGCGGCGCGGGCCGTACTTGTCGCACAGCGGACCGATGATGAGGCGCACCAGAATCGTCACGGCGACCGATGCGATGTTGATGTTGGCGATCTGGTCCTTGGTCAAGCCGAATTCAACGCGGATCAGAGGCATCAGCGGCGCTGCGGCGAACCAGGCAAAGAAGCAGACGAAGAAGGCCAACCACGTGATGTGGAAGGCCCGCATCTGCGGCGTCGAAAACGTGAACAGGTCGATCCGCGTGGCCTTGGGGCCGGTGGCATTGACAGCGGGAGAAGAAAATAACATGGCGACTCCGAAACCGGCCAGGGCCGGGGGTGAGGCACACCAGTTCGCGCACGTCGTCATGCGCTGGCCCGCGGTGCTGGGGCAAAGACCGGGCGCTTCGTCGCACCCGCAGAACGTTTTGCAAAAGCCGTGCCATCTGATCGCGGCGCCTTTTTCCGGTGCGCGGCCGATGGTGGTGCGCGACTTGCATGGGCAACTGCGTCAATCGGCTTTTTCCCTCTGAGAACAACGGATTTCAATGACTTCTGCCCTGGTCGACCTGAACGGACTTCAAACCCTGAAAGGCCTGCATCCCCTGGTCGCCGATCTCGAGGCGGCCGGCATCCAGGTGGTCGGCGTGACAGAAGACCGCAGCAAATTGGTGCAGGACGTGGTGCGTCACGCACCAGATGTGGTGATCTGCCTCGACCCATTGCCCGGCGACGCGCTGTTCAGGGCGACACAGGCGATTGCCGAAACGGCCGCATGCCCGGTCATCGTCTTCACCAACGACGCGACCGTGGAGCACATCGCGCGGGCCGCCGAGGCCGGCATCCATGCGTACGTTGTCAACGGATACGGACAAAACCGGCTGCGGCCCCTGATCCACATCGCGCAGGCGCGTTTTCAGCGCGAACGTGCGCTCCAGGCGCAGCTGGCCGACCTGGCCGCGCGCTTCGAGGAGCGCAAGATGGTCGACCGCGCCAAGGGCATCCTCATGCATGCGCGCCAGGTGTCGGACGACGACGCGTTCCAGATCCTCCGCACCGCCTCCATGCACAGCAACCAGCGCCTGGGGCAGGTCTCGCGGCACATCATCCATTCGGCGAGGTTTGCCGACGCCGTCAACCGCGCGGGGCAGCTTCGCATGCTGTCTCAACGGCTGGTGAAATTGCAGATGCTGCACATTGCGGGGGCGGGCGAGCAGGTGCAGGCGCTGCTGCATGATTCAGTGCAACGGATCGAAGTCAACATCGCCGGACTTGAGAAGAGCCTGTCCAAGCCGACCTTCGGCGATCTGCTGGGCCAGGTGGTGCGCAGCTGGCGCGAACTCAAGGCCGCGCTCGACGCCGGGCGCGCTGACGGCGGCGCGCCTGATCCGCTCCGGGTGATGCAGCTCGACACGCTTGCCGAGCGCCTGCTCGACGAAGCGGAGCGCCTCACGAATGACCTTGAGCATGCTGGTGCGGCGCCGCCGCTTCACGTGCTCAACGTGGTGGCGCGTCAACGCATGCTGTCGCAGCGCTTCGCCAAGTACGCGCTGCTGGGGGCGATGGGCGCGGGCGGCGGCGTTGCCTCGCGCAACAGGACCGGAATGCTGTCGGCGCGCGCGGCGTTCGAGCAGGCACTGAACTATCTGAACGACATTCCCCTGACTTCCGTCGGCATCCGCGCCTCTCTGGAGTCGGGCGCCGACCACTGGAAGCAGATGGCCGAGGCGGCGGCCGCTTTGGGCGGGGCGGACGCGGTCGAACGGCTGGCCAGCGCCAGCGAGGGCGTGCTCGAGGTGTTCGAGCAGCTCACTGCCGACTATGAACACAGCATGCAGATGCTGGTGGGCTGATCGGAGTCGAGGCGCCACGCATCGCTCGACCAGGTCGAGGAGACACACGGGCGCGGGCACACATCAGCGGGGGCACAGTGAGCCACCCCATCAGCGTGGCAGCCGGATCGCCACGGTTTGACGTGGCTCCGATTTCCGGCAATACTGTTGATAAATACAGTACCACCATGGACGAAACCACCATCCCTCTCCACGCGCTCAAGGGTCGGGGTGCCGCGTCGCGGCTTGCGCATCGCTTCGAGCGTGACCGCCGCGGCGCGTTCGACGACGGCTGGGGCACCTTGGAGTCCACCGCTGATGACGCTTCGCCACCCGCCACGCAGGTGACGTTCGAGAATGCGAAAAGCGCCATCACGCAGAACGCCTCGCCCGACGTGCCGTTCGACCACGGCCTGAACCCTTACCGTGGCTGTGAGCATGGCTGCATCTACTGCTATGCCCGGCCCACGCACAGCTACCTCAACCTGTCACCGGGCCTGGACTTCGAGACCAAGCTGATCGCCAAGCGCAACCTGGCCGAGGTGCTGACCCGCGAACTGCTGGCGCCCGCCTACCGTCCGCGCATGCTGGCGATCGGCACGGTGACCGACGCCTACCAGCCGGTCGAGCGCGACCTCGGCATCACCCGAGAGGTCTTGCAGGTGCTGCTGACGGCCCGCCATCCGCTGTCCATCGTCACCAAGGGAAGCGGCGTGGAGCGCGACATCGATCTGCTCGCCCCGCTCGCGGAACAGGGCCTGGCGGCGGTCTATGTCACCGTGACGACGCTCGACGGCGAACTCGCCCGCAAGCTCGAGCCACGCGCCGCGGCGCCGCACCGCCGGCTGCGCACCATTCGCCAACTGGCCGAGGCCGGCATTCCGGTGGGGGTGAGCGTGGCACCGCAGATTCCGTTCGTGAACGAAGACATGGAGCAGGTGCTGGCGGCGGCGCGCGACGCCGGCGCAACGTCCGCCTTCTACACCGTGCTGCGCCTGCCCTGGGAAGTGAGTCCGCTGTTTCGGCAGTGGCTCGAACTGCATTACCCCGACCGGGCGAGCCGCATCATGGCGCGGGTGCATGACCTGCATGGTCTGAGCAATGCCCAGCGCGCCACCGGCAAAGACTACGACGCCAACTTTGCCACCCGCATGAAAGGCGGGGGGCTGTGGGCCGACCTCATCGGGCAGCGCTTCAACAAGGCTTGTGCCCGCTTGGGCCTGAATCTTGACCGGCGCCAGATGCGGGTCGAGCTCTTCAACCCTTCGGCGTTGCGGGGGCAGGGCTCGCTGTTTTGACGGCAGCCTGCAAGGGTGCGTTGGCAGGGGGCGGCACAGCGGCGGCGGGCACCGGTGCTGCGTTTTTGCCCGCCACGCAGGGCTTGAAGAGGTCGAGCGAGGGGTTGTACACGTTGGTCTGAACGTCCAGCATGCCCAGCACCGAGTGAAAGTAATTGTCGTGCGTCAGGCGCTCGGTGCTGCGTTCCCTCAGGCAGCGGGTGCTGATGTGGCTGCGAGCCTCGAAGTCCGACGACAGCCAGGTGATCCAGGGCACATGCTTCTGTACATCGGGCGCGATGTTGTAGGGCATGCCGTGCAGGTAGATGTTGTTTTCACCCAGCGATTCGCCATGGTCGGCCACGTACATCATGGCCGCCGCCGAGGTGGCTTCGCGCGTCTTCAGCCAGGCCACGGCCATGGTGAGGAAGTGGTCGGTGTAGGCAATGGTGTTGTCGTAGCTGTTGACCACCTGGGCATTGCTGCATTCCTGCAGCGCGCTGCTGGTGCACTCCGGGAGGAAGCGCTTGAACTCCGCCGGCACGCGCTTGTAATAGGCGGGGCCGTGGCCGCCCATCTGGTGCAGCACCACGACCACGCCCTTGGCGCGGCGTTCAGCAGGCAGGGCGGCGATGCGGGCGTCCAGGTCCTTCAGCATGATGGCGTCAAAGCATTCGCCTTCGCTGCAGAGCGAGGGATCCTTCAGCGCGGTGGTGCTGATGTTGGGCACGCGGTCGCAGGCGCCCTTGCAACCCGACTGGTTGTCGATCCATAGCACCGCCATGCCGCTGCGCGAAAGAACGTCCATCATGCCTTCGTAGTTGGCCTTGCGGTCCTCGAAGGCGGTTCTACCGAGGTGCGAAAACATGCACGGCACCGAGGCCGCCGTGTTGGTGCCGCAGGACCATGCATTCTTGAAGCTGGCCAGTCGGCTGTCCGGCAAGGCCGCGAGCTTTTCGAGCCCCGGGGTCGTCGGACGGGCATATCCGTTCAGCGAAAAATTGCCGCTGCGTCCGGTTTCGCCCAGCACCAGCAGCAGCAGCGGCGGCTTGGCGCCCACCACGTTCGACACCGCCACATGCGCGTCCTGGCCGATGGGCAGGATCTTGGTGGCGTCACGTTCGAAGGGCTTGGCCGCAACCTTGCCGAGCGCATAGAACGAGTTCAGCGGGTTGACGAGATAGCGCAGCTGCGTGTGGTTGCGCATCAGCGAAGACATGTCCTGGAACACCGCGAACATGGCGCCGATCAGGAGCGCCAGGCCAAGCAGCAGCGACCCGGTGTTGCGCAGCAGTTGCCGCAGCACTGGCGCCGGGCGCACGGGTTGGCGCCAGATCCACCACGCCGGAAGCAGGCCAAGCACCAGCACCACGGCGCCAAACTGCCAACTCAGCAGGTCACGCGTCTCACGTGCGTCGGTCTGGATGGCGTTGACCATCATGGTGGGATCGATCACCACGCCGTAGGCCATCATGAAATAGCCGCCTGCCGCAGCCGACACCAGGAACACCGTGATGGCCGGTTTCAGCGTCCAGCGCCAGGCCAGCAGGCTGAGCACGGCCGTGGTGGCGCCGGCGATCATGCCGGCGAAGCAAATGGCGAACCAGATGCCGCGTCCTCCGTGCAGCTCGGGCAGTTGCATGAGTTCGCGCCAAAGGGGCAGGTTGCACACCGTCGCGATCCAGACGCTTGTCACCAGCAACAGCCATGCCGGCTTGCCGACCAGGGCGCCGGTGCCGAGGACTTTGCGGGGCGCCGTGCGGAGACCGGGCAGGGGTGTGGAAGACGTGGGCAAGGAAGGGCGCATGCGCCATTTTCGGCGCCACCTCAAACCTTAAGCCCGCGTTAAGGCAGCTGCAAGCCCGGCTTCTTGCCGATGCCGAGACGATGGCCGCTTGCGGTCAGTTTCAAATTTTTGGCGGACGACAAACTTGCTCGGGGAACCGGCGGGCGGGCTCAACGACCGAGACGCGCCGCATGGTGCGCCAGATGGTCGGCCATGAAGCTCTGGATGAAATAGTAGCCGTGGTCATAGCCTTCGTGGCGGCGCAGTGTCAGCGGTTGGCCGAGCTCGGCGCAGGCACCTTCAAAAAGCGCCGGATGCAATTGCTCGGCGAGGAATTTGTCTGCGAGGCCCTGGTCGACGAGGATGCCGTCGGGGTAGGGCGCGACGGGCTGGTGTTGCATCAGGGCCGTGGCGTCGTGCTCGGTCCAGCGGCTCTGGTCGGCGCCGAGGTAACCGGTGAAAGCCTTGTGGCCCCAAGGGCATTGCGTGGGCGCGCAAATCGGTGCCAAAGCCGACAGCGACCTGAAGCGTCCGGGGTGGCGCAGCGCCAAGGTCAGCGCGCCGTGTCCGCCCATCGAATGGCCGAACAGGCCGATGCGTTCACCGTCCACCGGGAGCT
>JAQGNA010000012.1 GCA_028292075.1 Rhodoferax sp.
TCGGGCCCTGCAGCGCGATGCCTCCGTGTCGAACGTGGCGCTGGCGGCCAAGGTCAATCTCAGTCCGCCGGCATGCCTGCGGCGGGTGGAGCGCTTGAAGGCGTCCGGCCTGGTGAAAGGCATCGTCGCCTTGCTGAACCCGCGTGCGCTCGATGCGGGCATGCTGGTGGTGATCGGCGTGGTGCTCGACCGGTCGACGCCGGAGTCGTTTGCCGCGTTCGAGCGGGCAGCGCAGAAGGTGTCCGGCTGCATGGAATGCCATGTGGTCACTGGCGAGTTCGATTACTTCCTGATGGTGCGCACCCGCGACAGCGAGAGTTTCAACCGGCTGCATGCCGAGCAGTTGCTCTACCTGCCGGCCGTGCGACAGATCAGGTCCTTCATGGTGTTGAAAGAGGTGCTGTCGACGACCCAGTTTCCGATCTGAATCGGGAACGCCGTTGCACCGGGGCGTCTGGCCCGGCGGCAGCTCAGGCGATCGGCGCTTCCGCCTGCGGCCTTTCAGTGTGATGCTGCCGCGCCGGCTGCCTTTTGGCCCGCGCCTCCAGCCAGACGTACACGCCGACCGCGAGGATCAGCGGCACCAGGTAGTACAGCGCGCGGTAGGCCAGCACGGCGGCCACCAGAGTGGTTGCCGGCGCGTGGTCGGCCAGCAGCGCAACGAACACGGCCTCCAGCACGCCGAGCCCGGCCGGCACATGCGTCAACACACCGGCCACGGCGCCGGCCAACAGCGTTCCGAGCACCAGCGGGAATTCGATGCGCTGCTGCTGCAGCACGTACACCACGCCGGCCATGATCGTCCAGTTGGCGCAGGACATGGTCATCTGCAGCAGCGCCAGGCGGAGTGTGGGCAGGTCGACCAGGTGGCCCCGCAGCGTCCAGCTCCTGCGCTTCGACACAGCGCACCACAGCAGATAGGCCAGCGGTAGCGCCAGCATGCATGCGCCGGCGGTGGGCAGCACGGCGGGGTTCACCTCCCACTGGTCTGGCAGGGTGGGCGGAAACAGGGTGAACACCAACCCGGCCAGCAGCAGGTAGCCGAGCCAGTTGGTCAACATGCTCATGGTGACGATGCGGGTGGTGCGCGCGGGCCCCAGCCCGAACTGCGCGTACAGCCGGTAGCGAAAGCCCACACCGCCCACCAGCGAACCCATGCTCAGATTGAAGGCATAGCTGACGAACGTGATGGCCATCACGGTCGGCGCCGGCAGGCTGTGGCGGGCGTAATGCCGCCCGAGCAGGTCGAAGCAGGCATACAGCAGGTGGCTGGCCAGGGCGAGCACGCCGGCGCCGATCAGCGTCGCTGGCGGCAAGGCCTTCAGCCCGCTCCATACTTCGGTCCATTCGATGTTGCGCGCCTGCCGTACCAGCAGCCACATCACCAGTGCCAGAAACACCATCGCCGAGACCCGCTTCAGCCAGGGCCACCAGCGGCGGCCGGTGCTCTGGCCCGCCGGCGGTGTTACTGCGGCCACCGGGCCGGCGCGCACGTTCATCCCTCGGCCTCGGTGATGCGTAGGACGCACTGGCTCGCATTCGCACCATTATTGCCGTCACTTTCGCCGCCTTTTTTGCCGCCTGCCGTGCCGCCCGCCGTGACGTTGGTGCCGCCCTCGGTGGTGGTGTCGGCGTTGCCGCCGGCCCCGGCCACGGCGGTGGCGGTGGCGGTGGATGCAGCGGGCGCAGCCGATGTCGAAGCCGCAGCGGCAACCAGCTTGGGCGCGTGCGCCGGCAACCAGCCTGCCCAGGAGGGGTAGTGGCGCAGCAGGTGAAACACGATGAAGCTGCGTGCCACACGCCAGCCGCTGGCAGGCTCCAGCGCGTCGGCCGAGATTTCGCGGCACTTGTTCGCGATGAGGTCTTCCAGCCGCTCGGCCAAGTGCGCATTGAACGCACGGTCCCGGATGATGAGGTTGGCCTCGAGGTTGAGCGACAGGCTCAGCGGGTCGAGGTTGCTGGAGCCCACGGTGGCCCACTGGTCGTCTACCAGCGCAACCTTGCCGTGCAAGGGCCGCTCGCAGTATTCGAAGATCTGCACACCGGCGTTGATCAGGTGGTGGTAGAGCAGGCCGGCCGCCGTCTTGACGATGGGCATGTCGGGCTGCCCCTGCAGAATCAGCCGCACTTCCACCCCCCGGCGCGCTGCCCGGCGAAGTTCGCGGATCAGGCGGTACCCGGGAAAGAAGTACGCGTTGGCGATGGTCACGCGCTGGCGCGCCGAGCGGATGGCCGCCCGGTAGTGCCGCTCGATGTCATTGGTGTGCTCGGTGTTGTCGCGGGTGACAAACAGCGCCTGTGCATCGCCCACCGGCGGCGCGGTGCTGCTCTGGCTGCGCATGCGCGCGCGGTGGCTGAACCAGCGGCGCCCCGGCCGGTGGCGTTGCCCTGTGGCCAGCATCGCATGAACGAAGCGGTGGATCACGGCCACGATGGGGCCGCGCACCTGCACCGAATAGTCCTGCTTGGCCTCGGGGCCGAAGTCGGCCAGGTGGTCGGCCGAATAGTTGATGCCGCCGACGAAGGCCACCTCGCCGTCCACCACCACGATCTTGCGGTGCATGCGGCGCAGCATGTTGGTCCGCCAGCCGAAAAGGCGAGCCCCAGGGTCGAACACGTGGATGCGCACGCCTGCCTCGCACAGCGAGCCGATGAACTGGGGCGACAGGTCGGGCGAGCCGAAGCCGTCGATGGTCATGTCGATCTGCACGCCGCGGCGGGCGGCCGTCATCAATGCCTCGTGCAGCGCCAGGCCGACCTTGTCCTCGAACAGGATGAAGGTTTCGAGCACCACCTCGCGCTGGGCGTTGCGGATCGCATCGAACACGCGGGGAAAAAAGGCCTCGCCGTTTTCCAGAAGCTCGAAGGCGTTGCCACCCACCCAGCGGCCGCCGGTGCTTTGCCGGTCGGCGTCACGGCTGCCTTGCCCAGGTGTGCCGTGGAACGAGGACTGCCGAGGGTGGCTGTCGGCGGCTGCCGAGCGTGCCGTTCCCCGGTTTCCCCGGTTCTCGAGGCTTGCCAGGTCCGGGAGGTCGTTCGTGGATTCAAGCGCGTCGAGCGCGCTGACGGAAGGTTGGATCATGGTGCGCCGCAGAGCTTCGGTGATCCAAACGGTTGTAGCGGACACGGCTCGCCCCGGCTGTAGGACGCCGGCCAGCGCGGGTGTGCGCGGCCGGACCGAACCGTTGCCGCCGTGTCCAGCTCGATGGTGTTGCCTCAGGTGCTACTTCACCAGGGGGCGCACGCTGCAGAAACCGCCGTCCACGGGAATCACCTGCCCGGTGATGCGCCCGGCCCTGTCGGAAAGCAGCCACGCGATGGCGTCGGCCACGTTACCGGCGGCCTGCACGCCGCCCAGCGGATACTGGCGGCCCGCGCCTTCGCGCATCGCGTCGAGCCTGAGCATCCCGGCGGTCATGGGGGTGTCGGTCATGCCGGGTGCGACCACATTGACCCGGATGCGCTGGGCGGCATAGGTGGCCGCTGTGCTGCGGGCCAGCGCCTCGATGCCGCCCTTGGCCGCGGCGATCGCCTCATGGTTGGCCACGCCGATGCGCGACACCACGCTCGACGCAAGCACTGCCGCGCCGGCCAATTGCGAGGCCCTCAAGGCTTCTACCCAGGCCTGCAGCATGAAAAAAGCGCTGTCGAGGTTGACCCTCATCACCTCCCGGTATTGCTGGGGCGAAATGCGGTG
>JAQGNA010000708.1 GCA_028292075.1 Rhodoferax sp.
TGCGGCAGCCTGGGCGTTGCGAGAGCCCAGCCAATAGCCGAACATGCCGCTGGCCAGGGTGGTGCCCCAGCCGGGTCCACTGTCGTGGGCCTGCTGCTGCGGCTGCTGGTCGGCCCCATCGTGCGGCCGGTCTTGCCGACCGCAGCCGGCGATGTACAGCGCGATGAGCAAGGCGATCGAAGTCTTCTTCACGGTCTCTCCTTCAAGTGGCTTGGTGGTTGGCCTCTAGGGCCGTCTGCATGGCGATCAGGGCCTTTTGCGCGGCCTCGCCGTGGTCGAAGCCGCCACGGGCGTAGAACTTCAGGGCCTGGACAACCTGCTTGCCGACGGTGTCGGCGACCGTGGGTGGCGCCGCGTGACCTTGGCGTTTATGAGAACCGGAATTCAGTCGGTCGTGAACTGCTCCGGTGACCTCTGGACGAACCGAGGTGCGTGGGAATTTGCGAATGTTGTCCATGTGCCCTTTCCGATGGAGACGGGGGCCTCATGCCCCCGCTCTGTTGCATTTATTATAGTTCAGTGCTGACTTACTTATCAGGCAGCACCGATGCCTTTTATGACGATGCCTCGTTCTCGCCAAATGAAATGGGACAGGCCCCGCTGGCGCAGTCGACGTGCTCCAGGCCGACGTCCTCCTTGATCGCGCCGACCGCGGCGATGGCGGCGGCGATCTGTTCGTACTCGTGCTTGGAGACAGGTTGCTCGGGCAAATACTCGTAGGCGCTGGTGTCGCTTTGCGGCATCACGCTGCAGCAGCGGATGGTCGACTGGCCCTCCAGCAGCGTGCGCTTAAACTCCGCGAAGGAGACCACGGCCGGGTCGTACTTGAGCGTGTAGCTGACCTGATTGCCGGACTCGGACAACGGGGTGACGCCGTCTTCCTCGACACCAGTCAGCCAGTATTTCTCGAGCAGGCGCAGATACTGGTACTGCTCCTGCGGAGTTGCCTCTGCAGCGGTCACCAGCTTGTCGCCCATGCCCAGCTGGCAGATGGTCGGGGCGGTCGGGAAGCCCACGATGGTCGTGCCACTGTAGACGCGCAGCTCACGCACCGGGTAGCCCTTGGCACGGTATTCAGCGATCAGCGGGTCACCATTGCGGAACTGCACCCAGCGCAGGAATTCGCGCATCGACGGCAGGTGTGCGCCCTCGGTCAGGCCAAACAATTTCGAGGTGGTGCCGGCGGGCTTGATGGTGGTGTCGGTGTGCGGCACCGTGACGCCCAGCTCGGTGGCGTAGCGCCTGGCCTCGTCCTTGACCGCGCGCTTGAAGCGCGACAGCATGAGCCAGAAGTCCAGGCTCTTGGCTTCGTCGACGAGGTCCTTCCAGCCGTAGCCAAAGCGCGCGAAGGCGTACTCGTGGATGCCGGTCATGCCCACGCCGATGCGGTTGGTGCGCTTGACCTCCTTGCCGTACAGGCTGTCCATCAGGTTGGTGCGGATCAGCGCGCGGGTGGTGACGCGGAAGGCGTCTTCGGCGTCGTTGTCCCATGCCTTGTCGCGCGCAGCCAGGGCGGCGCAGTCGGACGGCTCTGCGAGCGTCGAGCCAGCGTGGAACGGCACCACGTCGCCGATGACGCAGTAACCGCCCAGCATGATCAGGACGATCTCGCCGCACGGGTTGGTGATGACCTTGAACGGGCACGACTGCCAGGCTTTGGCCAGCGCGCGCGTCAGGTCCAGCGTCTCGTCTTCCAGCTGGTAGCGCGCGCTTCTGGCGAAGTCGCCGTCGAACAGCGTTTCGGTGCCTTCGTCGCTGTGGGTGAGCATGTCCACCGTGATCAGGCCCGGCTCGCCGGTCTGGTCGTGGTAGC
The DNA here is from genome assembly GCA_028292075.1 of Rhodoferax sp. Next base: position 1,814 of record JAQGNA010000708.1, read on the forward strand.
CGGCATCGGTCACGGCTTCGAACACAGCCCAGGCGTGCGCTGCCAGCTCGCTGTGGAACAGGTTGCCCACCATCAGATCCTGGCTGGTGGCGACGCCGTCGTCGACCATCTTCTGGGCCTTGCGCACCAGGGCCCAGAACTCGCGGTCCACCGTGACGCTGTTATTGGAGGACCACAGGAAGCCGCCGCGCTTGACCTGGACGAATTCCAGGACGTTGGCGTCGCGCCAGTTCTTGGTGGACATGCGAGCGGCGCGGCGGGCACCGCCGACCAGGACGCACTCGGCCAGGTAGTGGTCGGCGTACAGGGCGCTGCGCCAGGGCTGCATACCGGCATCGCGCAGCTTGGCCACGTTCATGATGGCGCTGATGAGGGGCCCAGGGCCTGACGCTGGGCGGCCCTGCATTCCATTGATCGGCGCGCCTTTGGGCCGCACCTTGGAAAAGTCCAGCAGCAGCACGGTTTCGCGCTGGTTGCCCTGGAAGGCCATGAACTCCATCTTCTCGATGGCTTTGGCCCAGCCCTCGCGGCTGTCTGGAACCTCGAACACCACCACCTTGCGGCCGCTGTGGCCGTACAGGTGCTGCGCGCCGCGCAGGTCGAGCGCCTGGAACAAGCCGGCCTGGATGTCGGCGTGCTGGCTGTCGCACACGCACACCGTGATCGGCAGGTTGCGCAGGTCCATGATGATCATGGCGTCGTCGTAGGCGCGCCCGACGCCGCTGCCATTGAGCAGCAAGTAGAACGACAGGAAGCTGGCCGCCGCCGTTGCGCAGTTGGTGAAGACCTCCATCGGCCGGCTCGGCTGGTTCACGTCGCCGTGCTGCAGATGGCGACCCGACATCAGGAGCGACGCCTGGCGCAGGTGGTGGTGCATCCGGTCGTATTCCTGGGTGCGCCGTGCCACCCCCTTGAGCATCTCCAGACCTTCGGCGATCGGGTGCAGCAGCGAGTTGCCCAGCGCCACGCGCTTGGCCACGTCCTCCCAGCGCTCGGTCTGCAGCTCGTGGGTGACGTACAGGTCGATCTCCACGGTCTGGTCGTCGCCGGAGGTGACCAGATAGCCGCTGTAGCGCAGGTCGCTGGCTTCGGCCCACAGGGCCACCACGTCATCGAGGGCGGCGTCGTCCTGGCGCGGCAGCACGATCTGCTTGGTGTATGGCGTGACCGCCCGAATGATCTTTCGGTTGATGGTCCGATCGGCGACCGCCTGGCCCATGCCGGTGGCGTACTCGCGGGCGGGTGTTAGGTGAGACATCTAGCTCTTTCGATATTTCTTGGAAGGGAACGGGATTCTAGGCAAGTCACTCGTGACTTACTATATGAGCCGCGAAGATTTACACGGAGGCGCTTGCCGCGCCCGCCTGTATAAGAATCGCGATTTCCACCCGAAACGCGGCGGCGCGGATTTTGTTGCCGCGATCCACGAGAGCCGGTGTAAAGCTGTTGCTCATGCGCATAGTATAGTCAGCCGTGACTTATCTGCCCGCGGCAATCAAACCCGAGAACAT
>JAQGNA010000740.1 GCA_028292075.1 Rhodoferax sp.
CAGGGCTTCGCGGGACGTGGCGGCGTGGAAGCGTTTGATGTTCATGTGAGTGCACCTCTGAGGATCGGGCCAATGCGGATGGTGTGGGTTTCGGGAATTTCGCTATGCGCGAGCACCTGCAGGCGCGGCGCCACGCGCTTCACCAGGCGGGCGATGGCATTGCGGATCGCGTCGGGCACCAGCAGGCAGGCGGGCACGCCCAGCTCTTCCTGCTTCAACGCCACGTCGGCCGCGTTCCTGGTCAACATTTCGGCGACGCCCGGGTCGAGCGCGGGACCGTTGTTGTTGCCGAGCGCCTGCACCAGCATGCGCTCCAGTGCGGGCTCGATGGCGATCACGTTGAGTTCGCGCACCGGGCCGTAGATCTGCTGCACGATGGCCGGCGCCAGGGCGATGCGCACCCGGCGCGCCAGCTCCAGCGGGTCGACCGTGCTGCCGGCATGTTCCGCCAGCGACTCGACGATGGTGCGGATGTCGCGGATGTGCACCGACTCTTCCAGCAACAGCTGGAGGACTTTCTGGAAGGTTGCAATCGAGACCATCTTTGGAACCACTTCTTCGATCAATTTCGGGGCTTGCCTGCTGACGTGTTCAACGAGTTGCTGGGTCTCCGTGCGGCTCAAGAGGCGGGCCGCCTGGATCTGCATCAAGTGTGACAAATGCGTGGCCATCACGGTTTCCGAATCAACCACCGTAAAGCCCGCCATTTGCGCCGCTTCCTTCTGGCGTTCGTCGATCCAGTGGGCCGGTAGGCCGAAGGCCGGGTCGGTGGTGGCCGTGCCGATCAGCGGCGTGGTGATGCCGCCCGGGTTGATGGCCAGGTACATGCCGGGGAAGGCTTCGCCGTCGCCCACCACCACGCCACGCAGCGTGATGCGGTAGGCGCTGGGCTTCAGCTCCAGGTTGTCGCGCACATGCACCGCCGGCGGCAGGAACCCCACCTCCTGCGCGAACTTGCGGCGCACACCCTTGATGCGGGTCAGCAGGTCGCCCTGGCGGTTCTTGTCGACCAGCGTGATCAGGCGGTAGCCGAGTTCCAGCCCGAGCAGATCGACCGGCTGCAGGTCGTCCCAGCTGGCTTCGCCGTCGGTCACCGGTGGCGGAACGATGGCGCTCAGGTCTTGCGGAGCCGGCCGGCGGGCGATGGCCCAGGCGCCGTAGCCCAGCACCGCGGCCATGCTCAGAAACACCACATGCGGCATGTTGGGCACCAGGCCCAGCAGCGTCAGGATGCCGGCGGTGATGCCCAGCACCCGCGGCGACGTGAACAGCTGGCGCACGATCTGCTTGCCGATGTCGTCGTCCTTGCCGACGCGCGACACCACCATGGCTGCCGCGATGGAGATCAGCAGGCCGGGAATCTGCGCCACCAGCGCGTCACCGACGGCCAGCAGGATGTAGGTGTCGGCCGCCTTCGAGGCGCTGAGGTCGTGCTGCAGCACCCCCACGGTGAAGCCACCGACGATGTTGATGACCAGGATCAGGATGCCGGCGACGGCGTCGCCGCGCACGAACTTCGAGGCGCCGTCCATCGAGCCGAAAAACTCGGCTTCTTCGCCCACCTCGGCGCGACGGCGCTTGGCTTCCTTCTCGTCGATCAGGCCGGCGTTCAGGTCGGCGTCCACCGCCATCTGCTTGCCCGGCATGGCGTCGAGCGTGAAGCGTGCCGAGACTTCGGCGATGCGCTCGGCGCCCTTGGTCACCACCACGAAGTTGATCACCACCAGAATTGCGAACACGATCAGGCCGACCGCGAAGTTCCCGCCGATCAGGAAGTGGCCGAAGGCCTCGATCACCGCGCCGGCCGCGCCCGCGCCGGTGTGGCCTTCGAGCAGCACCACCCGGGTCGAGGCCACGTTCAGCGACAGCCGCATCAGTGTGGTCAGCAGCAACACCGAGGGGAACGCCGCGAAGTCGAGCGGGCGCACCATGTAGGCGGCCACCATCATGACCATCAGCGCCACCGCGATGTTGATCGTGAAGAAGGTGTCGAGCAGCCAGGCCGGCATCGGCAACACCATCATCGCGAGGATGGCGACCACCAGGATCGGGGCCGACATTCCTTGGATCAGCGCGGCGTTGTTGCCGAACCAGCGCTGCATGTTCTTGACTTGGGCGTTCATGGCGCTTCCTCGGAAAGGACGGTCTTGCTCAAAGGATCAAGTTCAGGCGGCACGAAGGGCTGCGCAAAACTGTCGGGCACGGGGCCTTCGCCGCGCATGGAGGCCTTCAGGCGGTAGACGTAGGCCAGCACCTGGGCCACGGCGGTGTAGAGCGTCGATGGAATTTCGCGGTCGAGGTCGGCATGGGCGTAGAGCGCACGCGCCAGCATGGGCGACTGCAGCACCGGCACGGCATGCTGGGTGGCGATCTCGCGGATCTTCATGGCCAGCAGGTCGGCGCCCTTCGAGATGACCTGCGGCGCGGCCATGGTCTTGTCGTCGTAGCGGATGGCCACCGCGAAGTGGGTCGGGTTCATCAGCACGAAATCGGCCTTGGGCACGTTGGCCACGCTGCTGCGGTTGGCGATCTCGCGGGCCCGGGCGCGCATCTTTCCCTTGAGCTGCGGGTTGCCGTCCGATTCCTTGTGCTCCTGCTTCACTTCCTGGTGCGACATCTTGAGCTTGGACTTCAGCAGGAAGGTCTGCAGCGGCACGTCGATCACGGCCACCGCGAACACCACCAGCAGCATCAGCGACATGCCCGAGGTGATCCATTGCATGACGTGGCGCAGTGCCGCCGCCGACGGCTGCATCACCAGCGATGCGACCGACTGCAGGCTGTTCGACATGAAGCTCCAGGACACCAGGATCAGCACCAGCGTGATGAAGATCAGCTTGGCCACTTCCGTCACCTGCTGCTTGGAGAACAGGCGCCCGACGCCCGAGATCGGGTTCAGCCGGCTGAAGTCGGGCATGAGCGGCTTGAAGCTGGCGATCCAGCCGCCGGCGGCCACGGCGCTGCCCACGGCGACGGCCAGCACGATGGCGGCGAATACCGTGGATGCGGCCAGGCCCACCAGCACCATGTCCTGCAGCCGGTCGAGCATGCTGCCGTTGTTGGCCAGCGTGGCCAGGTCGAACTTGAGCTGCTGGCTCAGCGCCATCTTCATGTGTTCGAAGAGGGTGGGGCCGAGCACCAGCAGGGTCACCGAGCCGGTGCCCAGCACCGCCAGGTGCGACAGATCCTTGGAACGCGATGCCTGGCCGTCCTTGCGCGCTTGCTGCAGCTTGCGCTCGGTGGCCGGGAGGTTCTTGTCTTGGCTGGAGGAGTCCATGGCAATGGGAAATTGAGGTTTCCCATTGTCGGCAGCCGCCTGCTTTGCTAAAGACCGATAAGACGGCCCATCCCTGACCTATTCAGCGACGAATCGTGGCTGAACCGTGTCGCGCCTCAGAAGCCGAGGCTGGCCAGCAGGTCGTCGACCTGAGACTGGTCGGTGACGATCTCGCCGGCCGCCGCGGCGGCAACCGCGTCCACCACCGGACCTGCCAGGTGCGGCTTGACCGGCACCACCGGCGCGCTGGGCGCCGTCTGGATCAGCAGCTGAACCAGTTGTTCCTCGATCGTGGCGGCCAGGTTCACCACGCGCGCGATCACCTGGCCGGTGAGGTCGTGGAAGTCCTGCGCCATCATGATCTCGGTCAGGTGGCCATCGATGTCCTTGGTCACCTGCTCCACGTCGGCCACGAAGTTGTAGACCTGCCCCGTCGCCACGGCGGCCACCGGATCCTTGACGATCAGCGCAGCCAGCCGCCGGGTTTCAGCGGCAATGTAGTCGTGCTGCGCCTTTGCCATTTCAACCCGGCTCAGCACTTTTTCCGCCGCTTCACCGGTGAGACGGGCGATGTACGAAAGGCGGCTCTGGGCATCGGGCAGTTCGCTCACGCTCCCCTTGAGCTTGTCGGCATAGCCAAGCTGGTTCAGCGTGTCGTGCAATTGCCGCGTCAGGACCCCGATTTTCTGGTGAACGTCCGGGGCGGCGGCATCCACCTCCAAGGCGGATGGCGGTGGATTGGCGGTCATACCGGGAGCAACCCCAGTTTCTTGAGGATGTGCGACACCTTGTCCTCGAGCGTGGCCTTGGTGAAGGGCTTGACGATGTAGCCGGCGGCACCGCCCTGCGCGGCGGCGACGATGTCCTCCTTGCGGGCTTCGGCGGTCACCATCAGCACCGGAAGGTGCTTGAGCTTTTCATCGGCCTTGATCTGCGTGAGCAGTTCGAAGCCGTTCATGTTGGGCATGTTGATGTCGCTGACGACGAAGTCGAAGCGGCCGTTGCGGAGCTTGTTGAGGGCGACAACGCCGTCCTCGGCTTCTTCGGCGTCGGCGTATCCGCTTTCCTTGAGCAGATTGCGCACAATGCGTCGCATCGTCGAGAAATCGTCGACGATCAGAAAACGAAGGTCGTTTGCCACGTGTGACCCTTTCGGAAAGAGGTTGCTGTTGAGACGTGCATCTGTGAGGTTCTCGGGGGACTCATGATTTTGGTTCTGGCGGGGCTCGCGGCTCGGTGTCTGTGGCCGCCGCCATCGGAGCCGGTATTGTGGCATTGCCGATCAGGCGCGCCTCGGCTTCACGGGTCATCACCGTGATGCTGATGCGCCGGTTGATCGGGGCGAGGGGGTTTTGCAGGTCGATCAGATTGCTCGCGGCCAGGCCCACGACACGGGCCAGCTTGTCGTCGGGCATGCCGGCCGAAACCAGCTCGCGCCGCGACGCATTGGCCCGATCCGCCGAGAGCTCCCAGTTGCTGTAGCCACGCTCGCCGTTGCCGTAAGGCGTGCGGTCCGTGTGGCCCGCCAGGCTGACGCGGTTTTCCACGCCGTTCAGGGCCATGCCGATCTCGCGCAGGATGTCGCGCATGTAGGGTTTCACCAAGGCGCTGCCGCTGTCGAACATGGGGCGGTTCTGGTCGTCCACGATCTGGATCTGCAGCCCGTCCGGCGTGGTCTCCATGCGGATCTGCGAACGGTATTCGTTGAGCTTCGGGTTGTTGGTGATGAGCGCGTCGATCTTGGCCCGCAGCGTCGCGATGCGCTTGGCATCCTGCTTGGCCACTTCGGCCTTGGCCGCTTCCTCGGTCATCTTTTTCTTGAGAGGATCGTCGCCCGTGCCGCGGTTCGCCTGGCCCGACTTCTTGGTGAGGTCACTGCCGCCGCCGGACAGAATGCTGTTGCTCGCGCCCGCACCGCTGCCGCCCTGCATGGCCACCTTGAGCGGTGCGTTGAAGTAGTCCGACAGGCCCTTCTTGTCGCCCTCCGACGTGGAGCCGAGCAGCCACATCAGCAGGAAGAACGCCATCATGGCCGTCACGAAGTCGGCGTATGCGATCTTCCACGCCCCGCCATGCACCGCATGCCCGCCCTTCTTGATCTTCTTGACGATGATCGGCTGGAGCTTCTTGCCTTCGCCTGCCATGTCAGTCGCTCCCCCGGTCAGGCGCTGTCAACGCTGGATGACCTTCGTGCTGCAAGATGCCGCCCTCACCCCAACCCTCTCCCGCGCGCGGGAGAGGGGGCAAGCCAAGCAGCCGGCAGCGGCCGGGGTCCATTCCAGGGACACCGCGGAACTGGCTCCGCCAGGCCGCTGGTGTCGCCCCCTGCAAGGGGGTTGGCGGCCACACGCAGTGGGCAAGCCTGGGGGTGTGCCTACTTCTTCCCACGGACGTGTCCTTCGAGTTCCGCGAAACTGGGGCGTTCCGTCGAGAACAGCACTTTGCGACCAAACTCGATGGCTGTCGAGGGGTTGTATCCCTGCATGCTGGCCAGCAGCGTGGTCTTGATGCACTGCAATTCCTTGCTGCTGTCCTCGCCCTTCTGTTCGAGCAGGCCGCCCAGGGGTTCGACCACACCGTAGGCCAGCAGAATGCCGAGGAAGGTGCCGACCAGCGCCGAGGCGATCATGCCGCCCAGAACCGACGGTGGCTGCCCCACCGAGCCCATGGTGTTCACCACGCCCAGCACGGCTGCCACGATGCCGAAGGCGGGCAGCGCGCCGGCCAGGCGGGCGATGGCGGCGATGGGCGCGTGGGCTTCCTGGTGATGGGTGTCGATCTCGCTGTCCATCAGCGACTCGATCTCGTGCGCGTTGAGGTTGCCCGAGACCATCATGCGCAGGTAGTCGGTCATGAATTCGACCACGTGGTGGTCATTGCCGACGGTGGCGTACTTCTTGAAGATCTCGGAATCGTGCGGCGTCTCGACGTCCTTCTCGATCGCCATCAGGCCTTCCTTGCGCGCCTTCTGAAGGATGTCGTACAGCAACGCCATCAGCTCCATGTAGCGGGCCTTGGTGTACTTCGATCCCTTCAGCGCCTGCGGCAGCAGCTTGATCGTGGCCTTCAGCACCTTGGGCTGGTTGTTCACGGCAAAGGCGCCCAGCGCACCACCGAAGATGGTGATCAGCTCGAACGGCAATGCATGCAGGATCACGCTGATGTTGCCACCGTGAAAGATGTACACACCGAAGATGCAACCCATGGAGACGGCGTAGCCGATGAGGACGATCATGAGAAGTGAGGAGGGGTAGGCCTGTCGCAGGCTGGCGGGGTCCGGTGCATGTGACGGGCTTGTGTATAAATGTATCGGATGCGGCGAGACAAAGGTTAAATGGAAAACACCGACGCGAATCGGCAACACTGACCAAAAGGCGGGAACGGCGGCAAAACCGTCGCGTAATCGCCAACCCGCCAACGGGTCATGTGCGCATGCCTTCAGGCCCGGCGCCATGGCTTCCGGTACCTGAAGGATAGTGAGATCCGGCCTTCATGAATTTGCAAACTGCGGCGGCAATCCGCGCCATTTCGGCCCTTGGGCCGGCGTTGCCGCCTTTATCCTCATGGCGAGCCGGCCAGAGCCACCTTGCGCTGCCGGTGCGCCACATGAACGACATGACCGATGCCACGCACCTGACCGATCCCCCGACGTCCGAGCCGGACGCACTGCTGGCGCGCGCCATCGCATGCCATCAGGCCTGGGATTTCGACGGGGCGGAAGCCCTGTACCGCGCGGTGCTCGATGCCGAGCCTGGCCATGCCGATGCCAACCACAACCTGGGCGTGCTGCTGGCGATCCAGTGCGCCCGGCCCGCCGCCGCCTTGCCGTTCTTCGAGGCTGCGCTCAATGCGGACAGCGGCAGCGCGCAGCATTGGTTCAGCTACATCGACGCCCTGATCCGCGACGGGCAGCACGCCATGGCTGGCCAGTTGCTGCCGCTGGCGCAGGCGCATGGCCTGCCGGCTTCGATGGCGAATGCCCTGGCCGAACGCGTGGTGACGATCGAAGACGCCCCCGTGGCGCCAGCGCAGCCCGCATCGGTGCCAGCTACATTGCCAACTACGGTGCCCACCACGATGGTGTCCACGCCGCTGGCCCCCGCCGATCAGCATGCGCTGGTGGCCCTCTTCAATGCCGGCGACCATGTCGCTGGCGAGGCGCTGGCCCGCCGGCTGATCGCCCGGCACCCCGATGAAGGCTTTCTCTGGAAGGCCCTGGGCACCATGCTGCAGCCGCAGGGCCGCAAGGAAGAAGCGCTGGCCGCCAAGGTCCGTGCCGCCGAACTGCTGCCGCACGACGTCGAGGCGCTTTGCAACCTGGGCCGGGCCTACTTTGAACTGGAACGCGCAGGCGACGCGGTCACCTCGCTGCGTGCGGCCATTGCGCTGCGGCCCGACCATGCCGAAGCCCACAACAACCTGGGCCTGGCCCTGAACGCGCAGGGTCACGTGGCCGACGCGCACCGCTGCTTCGAACGCGCGGTGCAGATCCGGCCCGACTTCGCCGAGGCCCACAACAACCTCAGCGGCATCTACACCGCGCAGGGTCTGATCGACGAATCGGTGGCGGCGCTTCAGCGCGCGGTGGCGGCCAGGCCCGACTACCGCATCGCTTTCGACAACCTATTGTTCGTCCTCAATTACCACCCGACGAAGAGCGCCGAGGAGATCTACGAGACCTATGCCGCCTACGACCGGCAGTTCGGCACGCCGCACCGCGCGCAGTGGCCGGCGCATGGCAACGACCGCCGGGCCGACCGGCGCCTGCGGGTCGGCTATGTGTCGCCCGACTTCCGCCACCACGCCTGCACCTTCTTCATGGAGCCTTTGCTGGCCGGGCACGACCGGGCCGCCGTCGAGGTGTTCGCCTATGCCGAAATGCGCGAGGACGCCGACGCGGCCACCCAGCGCTACCAGGCCCATGCCGACCACTGGGTGCCCACCCGCGAGCTGAGCGACGAAGCCCTGGCCGAGCGCATTCGCGCGGACGGCATCGACATCCTGGTCGACCTGGCCGGCCACACCCAGGGCAACCGCCTGGGCGTGTTCGCCCGCAAGCCGGCACCGGTCTCCATTTCTTGGATGGGCTTTGGCTGCACCACCGGCCTGACCGCCATCGACTACTACCTGACCGACGAGGCCAGCGCGCCGGCCGGCAGCGAGCATCTTTTTTCCGAAGCGCCCTGGCGCCTGCCCGATTCGCCGTACGCGGTGTACCGTCCCGGCCCGGGCATGGGCGAGGTGAACGCGCTGCCGGCACTGGTGCGCGGCCATGTGACGATCGGCACCCTCACGCGCGGCGTGCGGGTGAACGAGCGCACGGTGCGGGTCTGGTCGCAGATCCTGCGGCGCCTGCCCGATGCCCGGTTGGTGGTCGACAGCAAGTCATTCGAAGACGCCGCGGTGCAGGCCGCGCTGGTGGCCCGCTTCGTGGCCCATGGCGCCGCGCCTTCACAGCTGCAGGTGGGCTGCCACAGCCCGCCGTGGGACGTGCTGCGCGGCATCGACATCGGCCTCGACTGCTTTCCGCACAACTCGGGCACCACGCTCTTCGAGACGCTCTACATGGGCATTCCCTTCGTCACGCTGGCCGAACGCCCGAGCGTGGGCCGCATCGGCAGCGCCATCCTGCAGGGCCTGGGCCGGCCGGAGTGGATC
>JAQGNA010000754.1 GCA_028292075.1 Rhodoferax sp.
ACCGGCCTGAACGCCATCGGTGTGCTGCACGGCCCGGTATGACGCGGGTTGGCAAGTGCCTCCTGGCCGCGGTGGCCCTGTGCCTCGTGGGTGCGGCCTGGGTGGCCCTTGGCCGGCATGAAGATGGGGCGGCGGCAGTGCGAGGCGAAGCCCTGTTCCAGGGCGCAATTGTGTTTCCTGGCCGGCTGGCGGGGCATGAACAGGCGCTGCCCACCACGGCCACCCGCTGTGTGAATTGCCATGGCCGGGCGGACGATGTGGCCGCCATCGCAAGGGCGGCCAGCAACACCGGCTGGTCCGCGTCGCTGGTGCGCACCGCGCCCGCGCTCGGCCAGGCCACCCTGGCCATGGCGCGGAGCCGGCGAGGCGGCCCTCCTTCCGCCTACGATGCGGCGGCGCTGTGCAGACTCTTGCGCGACGGCATCGATCCGGCCCAGATCGTCATCGCCGGCGCCATGCCCCGCTATGCCGCCACGGATGCCCAATGCGCCGACCTCTGGGCCAAGCTTTCAAGGCAACCATGAACCTTTCTGTCCGTCATCCTGATGCCGTGGTGCTCGATCGGCACGAATCTGGTTCGCTGTGGCCACGTCGCAGATGGCTTGGGGCGGCTCTGGCCTGCAGCATGTCTCCCATGGCGATGGGCGTTGTCGAGCGTCCAAAACAGACCATCCCGACCGTCGGCCCGCTTGGCAGCGCACAGGGCGCGAGCGCCCGCGCCCCTCATTTCCCGTTTGGCGACATCAGGCCGCCAAGGCCCGTGCCTGCCATGAAGGTGCGCACGCACCTCGGCCAGTCCACCGACCTCGGCAGCCTGCTGACGGGCAGGGTCACCGCGGTGCAGTTGATGTTCACCGGCTGCAGCGCCATCTGCCCCATCCAGGGCGCGCTGTTCGCCCAACTGCAGCAGGCCCTGCGGTCCCGTGACCTGCCGGTGCAACTGCTGTCGCTGAGCATCGACCCCCTGGGCGACAGCCCCGACGTCCTGGCCGCATGGCTGCGGAAGTTCGGCGCCGGTGCGGGCTGGCTTGCCGCAGCGCCAGCCGTGGCCGACGTCGAGCCGCTGACCAAATTACTCGGCAGCGGCGGTGAGGATCCACGGCAAAGTGCCGATGTCCATAGCGGCCAGGTCTTCGTGATCGACCGGCGCGGGGCCATGGCCTATCGCACTGCAACGATGCCGGCGGTCGGCCCGTTCGTCGATGTGCTGGCGCAGAGGCTGAAAGACGCTTGACCGGCCTCTCTGGCCACGCCCGCCGCCCTGTTCATCGGTCGGCGAGCACTGCGTGATGCTTCAGGGGATGGCCTTGTCGCCTTCGTCGCCTGCCTCGGGCCTTGCCTGGCGTTCATCCCACAGTCGGCACAACACCGCTTCCAGGTCCTTCGCGAACCGGCGTGCGTCGAAGAGCGGCGACGCCAGCGCACGTTCACGCAGGCCGGCGCGCAAGGCTTTCAGGCCTTCCAGGTCGTTGGCATGCGCGACGGCCTTGGCGACGTAGTCGTCTTCGTCTTCGGCGATCCACCCGGGCAGGCCAACGCAGGTCAGCATGCTCGCGCCTTGCCGGGAGATCATGCTGTCGCCGCGCAGCGTGAGCGTGGGTACCCCCATCCAGAGTGCTTCGCAGGTGGTGGTGCCGCCGGTGTAGGGAAAGGTGTCGAGCACCATGTCGACCTGCCCGTAGCTCGCCAGGTAGGCCTCTCGCGGCAAAGGGCCAGAAAGCCGGACCCGCGCCGGATCGATGCCGGCCGCGGCCAGCTTCGCGTTGAACTGTTGCTGGAACAGCGCGTCGTTCACCTGATGGCTGGTGAGGTGCAGGCGGGCGTTCGGCACGGCGGCCAGCACGCGGGCCCAGACGCCAAGCACGCCGTCATGCACCTTGGTGAGTGCCTGGTAACTTGCAAAGGTGATGGCGGGCTGGCCCAGCGCCGGTAACGGCCCCACGGGCAGCGGCTCGGTGGGCGGCGTGAAGCAAAGCCGGGTGTGCGGAAGGTCGACCACGCGCTCGGTGAAATGGGCATGGTCCTTCGGCGGCAGGCAGACCGGGTCGGCCAGCACCACGTCCATCGTCGGCAAGCCGGTGCTGGCCCAGTAACCGAGCCAGCTCACCTGCAGCGGGGCCGGCTTGAGTGCGAAGACTGGCAGGCTGTTGCCATCGGTATGGCCATTGAGATCGATCAGGATTTGCACCGCGTCGTTGCGAATCTTGCTGGCCAGATCGGCCGCCCGCATGCCGCGCACGCCGTGCCATTCCGGAATGAGGGGGCGCAGCCGCGAATGGGTGGCGTCGTGCTTCTCATCGGTGTCGTAGGCGACCAGTTGCAGCACGGCTGGATGCACGTGCCTGAGGACTCCTTCCAGAAAGTAGCCGATCGAACCGTTGCTCAGATGGCCGGACAGGAAGCCCACGCGCAGGGGCCGCGCGGCACGCAGTCCGGCGGCGGGCCAATCGGTGAACGGATCACCTGCCACGGCGCTCAGTCGCTCACCCATCCGGCGGGCTTCGGCCAGGTAGGCGGAGGGCGGCGTCGCTGGTTCGGCGCTCAGTGCGAACAGCAGATTGCTGCCGCTTTCGATGTGCCGGGGGTCCAGCGGCGCCGCTTCGCGAAAGCAGTCGATGGCCTCGGCCAGGCGGCCCTGCCTTAGCAGGCAGCCACCGAGGTTGCTGCGGAACACGGCCGATGCCGGTGCCAGCGCACAGGCCGCCCGGGCGCTGGCCTCGGCTTCGATGAAACGCCCTTTGGACAGTAGCAGCGCGCCCAGGTTGTTGTGCGCGTCCATGTTCTTCGGATCGATCGCCAGAGCCTTGCGGCTGTGGCTTTCGGCCTCGGCACTGCGGTGCAGCAGAAGGTGGATGAAACCGAGGTTCTGCTGCAGGTCGGCCGAACCGGGCATGACGGCTTCCGCCCGCAGCAGCACCTGCAGCGCCGCCTCGTACCGGCCCAGCTCACGCAGCACCTGGAACAGCTCGCGGTACGCCGGCTCGAACGCCGGCTGCAGCGAGATCGCGTGTTGGTAATGTGGCACGGCCTCCGCCAATTCTCTCGACTGGGCGCATGCCTTGCCAAGCAGATAAGCCGCGTCGAAATGGTCCGGCTTCAGGCGCCGGGCCTGCTGCAAGGCGACGCGCGCTTCGGCCCATTGGCCGGTCTCCGTCAAGGCGAAGCCGAGGCAAACAAGGGAGTCGACCGCTTCGGGCGCCAGCGCAACGGCGCGCCGGTAGCAGGCGATCGCGCCCGGCAGATCGTCGCGGTCGAGGCAGGCATTGCCTTCCCGGCGCGCGGCATCGCTTGCCGCGATCGGTGGGGGCGGGGTGGATGGTGCAGGTGCAGGTGCAGGTGCAGGCGGTGCCGGCGCCAGGTGGTTCAGCGCATTCATAGGCGAGGCGGCGCGGGGCGCCAGCAGCTTGGTCAGCCAGTTCGCCATGTCAGAAAAGGCGTGGCATGGATGTCATGCGAGTCATGTGTGCCCTGTGATAACGGGGTCAAAGCCGCTTGACCAGCCAGGCCGTCAGCTCGTCCACATAGGTGGCGTCATAGCCGGCGTCCTTCAGCGTCCACTTGAACTGCTGGCCCAGCCGTGCGCGGGTGTAGATGTTGAGCGGGTGGCTGGCCTTGAAGCGCTGAACATCGATGTCGATCTTGCCCAGCAGCTTCTGCGC
>JAQGNA010000018.1 GCA_028292075.1 Rhodoferax sp.
AGCACATTCGCCGGGAGAAAGCCACCTCGAACATCTGCACCGCGCAGGTGCTGCCGGCGGTGCTCGCCAGCATGTACGCGGTGTACCACGGCCCGCAGGGCCTCAAGCGCATCGCCGAACGGGTGGCCAGCTTCACCGCCATCCTGGCGCGGGGCCTGCAACAGATGGGCTACGACATCACCAATGCGCATGCCTTCGATTCGATCACGGTCAAGACCGGCGACAGCACCAACGCGATCGCGGCCAAGGCGCGGCAGTCGACCGCCAACCTGCGCTGCCGGCTCAACAACCACGTCGGCATCTCGCTCGACGAGACCACCACGCGCGAAGACATCGAAATGCTCTGGTCGTTCTTCGTCAAGCCCGGCAAGCCGATGCCGCGCCTGCGCGACTTCGAAAAAGGAATCGAGCCACTGATTCCCGAGGACCTGCGCCGCACCAGCCCGTTCCTGACGCACCCGGTCTTCAACACGCACCATTCCGAAACCGGCATGCTGCGCTACATCAGGAAGCTGAGCGACAAGGACCTGGCGCTCGACCGCACCATGATCCCCCTGGGCAGCTGCACCATGAAGCTCAATGCCACCAGCGAAATGGCGCCGGTGACCTGGCCCGAGTTCGCCAACATCCACCCGTTCGCCCCGGCCGACCAGCTCCGGGGCTATGCCGAACTCGACGTTCAACTGCGCGCCTGGCTGTGCCAGGCCACCGGCTATGCCGGCATCAGCCTGCAGCCCAACGCGGGCTCGCAGGGCGAATACGCGGGCTTGCTGGCCATCAAGGGCTACCTCGAAGCCAACGGCCAGGCGCACCGCAACATCTGCCTGATTCCGTCGTCGGCGCACGGCACCAACCCGGCAAGCGCACAGATGGTGGGCATGCAGGTGGTCGTCACGGCCTGCGACGCGCAGGGCAACGTCGACATGGCCGACCTGCAGGCGAAGTGCGAGAAATACAGCGACAACCTGGCGGCGGTGATGATCACCTACCCCAGCACGCACGGCGTCTTCGAGCTGCAGGTGAAGGAGCTCTGCGCCATGGTGCACCGCCACGGCGGCCGCGTGTACGTGGACGGCGCCAACATGAATGCCCTGGTCGGCGTGGCCGCGCCCGGCGAATTCGGCGGCGACGTGAGCCACCTGAACCTGCACAAGACCTTCTGCATTCCGCACGGCGGTGGCGGTCCCGGCGTCGGCCCGGTCTGCGTCGTAGCCGACCTGGTGCCGTACCTGCCCGGCCATGCGACCACCGGTGCCAACAGCGCGGTGGGCGCCGTGTCGGCCGCGCCACTGGGCAATGCCTCGGTGTTGCCGATCAGCTGGATGTACTGCCGCATGATGGGTGCCGAGGGCCTGCAGTCGGCCACCGAGATCGCCATCCTGAGCGCCAACTACATCAGCGCCCGCCTGAAGGACCACTACCCCACGCTCTATGCGAGCGAAAACGGCCATGTGGCGCATGAATGCATCCTCGACCTGCGCCCGCTCAAGGACAGCAGCGGTGTCACCGCCGAGGACGTGGCCAAGCGCCTGATGGACTACGGCTTTCACGCGCCGACGCTGAGTTTCCCGGTGCCTGGCACGCTGATGGTGGAGCCGACCGAGAGCGAGACGCTGGACGAACTCGACCGCTTCATCGACGCCATGGTTGCGATCCGCGGCGAGATCCGCCACATCGAGGCCGGCACCTGGCCGCAGGACGACAACCCGCTGAAGCACGCGCCCCACACCGCCGCCAGCCTGCTCGGTGCCGAATGGAGCCGCCCCTACCCGCGTGAACTCGGCGCGATTCCGCTGGCGAGCCTGAAGCATGACAAGTACTGGCCGCCGGTGGGCCGGGTGGACAACGTCTACGGCGACCGCAATCTGTTCTGCAGTTGCGTGCCGGTGGCCGACTACGCCTGAAGAAGCGCCAGGCAAAACACTGGGGCCGGCCGCGTGGCCGGATCAGGTCAGGCGGATGAATGCGCTGACGCTCTCCGACAGCCAGTCGCCCGCCTGCCGCAGCGTGAGCGGCTGCGAGAACAAATTGCCTTGCAGCGCCTGGCACCCGGCGTGGCGCGCGGCCTCGGCCTGGAGCGGGTTCTCCACGCCCTCGGCCACCACCTGAAGGCCCAGCGCGGCGGCGAGCTGGCAGATGGCGCGCACTACAGCGACGGCATCGGGCGCGGGCAGCGGCGTGATCAGGCCGCGGTCGATCTTGATGGTGTGCACCGGCAGGCTGCGCAGCATGTTGAGCGACGAAAACCCGGTGCCGAAATCGTCGAGCGCCACCTCGACGCCGAGGCGGCGCAACTCCAGGATCTGGTCTCGCGCCATCTCCGGATTGGACAGGGCGGCGCTTTCGGTCAGCTCGAGCGTGATGGCCTCCGGCGGAAGGCCGTTTTCGTCCAGCAGCCTTTTCACCAGCTGCGGAAATCCACCGTCCAGCATCTGCAGGGGCGACACATTGACCGCCACGGGCACGACCTTGTCGAAAGCGTCGCGCCACACCCGCACCTGCTTGCAGGCCTGGCGCAGCAGCAGCTCACCCAGTTCGGCAATGAGGCCGTTGCGCTCGGCCGTGGCAATGAATTCCTGCGGACCGACCCAGCCGATACCGGGGCGGTGCCAGCGGGCCAGGGCCTCGAAGCCGATCAGCCGGCCGTCGGCCGCATCGACCTTGGGCTGGTAGTGCAGGCTGAACTGGCGTTGCTGAATGGCCGTGCGCAGGGCTTGTTCCTGCTCGAGCCGGTCGATGGAGCCACGGGCGAAATTGGCGTCGGCCACCGCCACGGCCGTGCCCGGCGTGCGCTTGGCCACATGCATGGCCGCCGTGGCCGCCCGCAGCAAAGACTCGGCGCCGCGCGCGTGTTCGGGGCACCGGGCGATGCCGATGGACGCATCGATGAAGAAACGGTTGTGCAGCAGCAAAACCGGCCGGCGCAGCATCTGCTGCACCTGGGCCGCCAGCGCCTGCGGGTCGGCTGCGGCATCCGCCGGAACCGTCCAGCCGAATTCGTCGGAGCCGATGCGCATCACCTGGGCCTCGGGGCCGACCGCGCGCCTCAGCGCCTGGGCCAGTGCCTTCAGCACTTCGTCGCCAAGCGAATGTCCGTGGGCCTCGTTGAACAGCTTGAACCTGTCCACGCCCAGCACCATGAGGCTGAACGGACCAGCGGCGCCGTCATTGGCGCAGCGCTCGCGCAGGCGCTGCAAGAGTGCGGCGCGGTTCGGCAGGCCGGTGAGTTCATCGTGCATGGCACGGTGCAGCAGGGCATGGGTCGCGCCATGCTGGGCGGTCTCATCGGTGACAAGCACCTGGATGGCCTTGCGGTCGTCCCACTGGGTGGACCAGGCCGAAAACCGCAGCCACATCGAGGTGCCGTCGTGGCGCAGCCGCAGGCCTTCCCATTGAAGCTTGTCGGTCCATCCGTCGCGGAGTTGTTGGTGGTAGCCGCGCAGCCTCGCCAATTCATGGGGCGGCAAGGCGCGTTCGGACTCGTCGAGCCGCATGTCCGCCTGCCGCGCATGGCCGTAGATGGCCAGCACCGCGGCGTTCGCATAGAGCAGCTCGTCGCCGTCACGCACCAGCATGCCCTGGTGGGAATGCTCCACCAGGTGACGAAAGCGGTCGTCCATTCGCTGCACGCTGGCCGTGGACCGCTCGAGCGTGGCATAGACGAGCGCGAGGCCGAGACAGACGCGCAGCACCGTGCCGAGGCTCAGCTCCCACAGCCAGCCAGTGTCCGGGCGCAGTACCAGGCCGAGTTGCGTTGCGCCCAGCACCAGAAGCAGCGGTCCGACCCAGCGGTCGGCGGTCGCATGCCGCCACAGCCGTTGCGTGGCAATGGCGCCGACGATGGTGTTGAAAATTGGCGCGAGCGTGGCCAACAGCAGCGTTTGGCCCGACCGGAGCGCAGCCACGCCTGCCAGGGACAGCAACAGCGCCAGCACCACCCATTCGCGGCGCGACACCGACCAGCGACTCAGGTGGGCAATGCCCAGCACCATCAGCGCGGTGTAGAGCACTTGTCCGAAGACGATG
>JAQGNA010000023.1 GCA_028292075.1 Rhodoferax sp.
TTGTGCAACATGGCGGTGGAGGCGGGCGCGCGCGGCGCGCTTATCGCGCCGGATGCAAAAGCCATAGACTACGTGCTTGCCCGGACGCCCGACATCGACGGGCCGCTGCGCGCGGCCACGCTGGCCCACTGGGCGACGCTCCGCAGCGACACGGGCGCGGCCTTCGATGCGGTGCACCTTTTCGATGCCGGCGAGGTGGTGCCCCACGTGACCTGGGGCACCAGTCCCGACCAGGTGCTGCCCATCACCGGCCGGGTGCCGGCGGTCGATCCGTCCAGCGATCCGGCCGTGCAGCGCAGCACCGCCCAGGCGCTTGGCTACACGCGGTTGGCGGCGGGCGATGCCATCGCCGGCACGCCGGTGCAACATGTGTTCATCGGCTCCTGCACGAATGGCCGCATCGAGGACTTGCGCGCCGCCGCCGACGTGGTGCGCGGCCGCCACGTGGCCGCGGGCGTGCGGGCCATGGTGGTGCCGGGCTCGGGCGCGGTCAAGGCGCAGGCCGAGGCCGAAGGGCTGGCGGCCGTTTTCGCCGGGGCTGGCTTCGAGTGGCGCCTGCCCGGCTGTTCGATGTGCCTGGCGATGAACGACGACGTGCTGGCCGACGGCGTGCGCTGTGCATCCACGACCAACCGCAACTTCGAGGGCCGGCAGGGCAGGGGCGCGATCACCCACCTGATGAGCCCGGCCATGGCCGCTGCGGCCGCCGTCACCGGCCGGCTCACCGATGTCCGTTCACTGGAGCCGCTGCATGCCTGACGCCACCATTTCCCATCTCGTTGCGGGGCGGGCCGCCGCCATTCCCATCGAGAACCTCGACACCGACCAGATCATGCCCAAGCAGTTTCTGCGCGGCATCGACAAGGCCGGGTTGGCCCGGGGGCTGTTGTACAACCTGCGCTTCGACGCCGACGGTGCGGCGAGGCCGGGCTTCGTGCTGAACCGGCCCGAAGCGCAAGGCGTGCGCATCCTCGTGGGCGGTGCGAACTTCGGTTGCGGTTCGAGCCGCGAGCATGCGGTGTGGGGCCTGCAGCAGTACGGCATCGACGCGGTGATCGCGCCGAGCTTCGGCGAAATCTTTTACTCCAACGCGATGAACAACCGCCTGCTCCTGGTGATGCTGCCCGACGCCGACGTCGCCGCGCTCATGGCCGACGCGGCGGCCCGCCCTGGTGGCAGCGAGGTGGTGATCGATGTGGAGCGGCAACGGGTGCGGGGCGGGCCGGTCGATTCGACGTTCACGCTGTCCGTGCGGCACCGCCGCATGTTCCTGGAAGGCCTCGACGTGATCGGACTTTCGCTCGCCCACGCGGCCGAAATCGACGCCTTTGCCGATCGCCATTGGGCTGCGGAGCCTTGGGTGCGCGACGTGGCGCGGCGCACCTGCGACCGGCTTGTCTCCTTGCGTTGACATGCGTGCAATGCGCGCCAGCGTCAGCACCGGATGACAGTTCGGTAAAGCCTGGTAACGATTGACGCACGGCGTTGCGGACTACGTGCGCGAAGTACGGCCGAGGTTATGCTAGGTGATCAACATTTCACCGAGAACGAACATGACCACGATCAAAGCCTCCATCCAGAAGACCCTCCGCCCTGTCGCCGTCACCGCAGCCACGGCCATGCTCGTGATCAGCCTGAGCGCATGCTCCGGCATGTCGCGCCGCGACACCAACCTGGTGGTCGGCGCTGGCGTCGGCGCGGTTGCCGGTGCGGCCTTGGCTGGCGGTGCGCTGGCCACGGTCGGCGGTGCCGCCGTAGGTGCGGTCATCGGCAACGAAATCGGCAAGAAGTAAGCTGCCGCCGGGCTGGCCAGCCCGGGCTTCAATCTTTCCTGTCTGAACACGGATCACCAGTGGCTCATTGCCGCTGTTCCCACCAGATGCTGGCGCACAGCGCCATGCCGATCAGGTAGAGCATCCAGGTGGCGTCTACCGCGTAGGGATAGAACATCAGCGCCGCACCCATCCATTGGGTGCGGCGTTGCGCATTGCGGCGGCCGCGCCGGAAGGCGACCATCCCGACGAGGCCGAAGACGATGGTGCCGATGAGGTAGCCGGGGCCTGGCAGAACCAGCCCCATGGCCTGCAGTGATGAGAGTGCGTCCATGTGCCGAGTC
The DNA here is from genome assembly GCA_028292075.1 of Rhodoferax sp. The sequence goes on from JAQGNA010000023.1 coordinate 2,117, forward strand.
GACCATGGCGCGAGGGCTTGTTGCGCATCGGCAAGGGGTCTTTACCAGTGGTTGACCCTTTTTTCGGTTTTTAGCTTGGTTGGCCGTTGAACAAACGCGCGTTGTCGGCATCTGAGGGAAGTGATATCCACCCTTCAAGAGGTCCGCCCATGAACACCACCGAACGCGAACAACTTTCGCAGTTTCTCGAACAACTCACCCGTGTCCAGGCGGGGCCGAAGGACGCCGAAGCCCAGGGCATGATCAACCGGGCCATGGGCCAGCAGCCCGATGCCGCTTACTTGCTGGTGCAACGCGCGCTGCTGCAGGACGTGGCGCTCAAGCTCGCTCAGGACCAAATCACGGAGCTGCAGGCGGAGCTGAACCGCCTGCGGCAGGCGTCGGGCTCCCCGTCGCAGGCGGGTGGCGGCTTTCTCGATGCGAACGCATGGGGCCGTAACCCCGTTCGGCCAGGTCCCCCCACAGCCGGGCCGGGCCCGGCTGCTGGCTTCAGCGCGCCGCCACCCGCGGCGCAGGCGCCGGGCTACTACCCATCAGCGCCAGCACAGGCGGCCACCGCCGCGCCAGCGTCCGGTTTCCAGGCGCCAAGTTTTCTGACCAGCATGGCCACCACCGCAGCCGGTGTGGCCGCTGGTGCCTTTCTGTTTCAGGGCCTCGGCCATTTGATGGGCGGTGGGAGCCACGGTGCCATGAACGGCTTGAGTGGCATGGGCGGCTTGGGAGGCAACGCCGGGAACGCCGCGAACGCTGGCAACGACGGTGCATCGACCTTCGGCCTGTCAAGCCCTCAGGCCCTGGCCGACGGAGGCAATGCGCCGCACGCCGGGGCAATCGACAACCATTTCGACTCCTCAAGGGACGCAGGTGCGTCGCAGTCGGATGCGACTGGCGGCGACCGTCTGCTCGACACTGCCGCCAGCGATGACAACTTCGACAGCGCGGGTCTCGACTTCGACGACGGCAGCGGGCTGGGCGGGTCCGACGACTGGGCCTGAGCGCCCGGGGGGGTGAAGCCAGTGCCGCCGTCCGGCCCGGCGGCTGTGCCATAGTGGTTCCCCATGCTGGCCCGCCTTCAACAATGCATCGTCTTCGGGTTGCTGACCACCGCCGCGGTCTGGTCGTGGGCTTTCTGGCCTGATCATCCCTGGACGGCCACCATCGGCGCCCTGGCGATCCTCATGGGCTTCGCGCTGATTCTGGCATTCGAATTCGCCTTGCTGTCCCGGGCGCATGGGGTCGACCCGGCACCGCGCGCCACCGCCCCACAACTGTTGCGTGCCTGGTGGGGCGAGGCCTGCACCACCCCCCGGGTGTTTTTTTGGCACCAGCCGTTTCGGGCTGCCGCCGAGCCGGACTGCCTCACCGCCTCTTCCGATGCGCCTGGCCTGGTGCTGGTGCACGGTCTGTTCTGCAACCGCGGCTTTTGGAACCCCTGGATGCGGACCTTGCGGGCGCAGCGGCGCGCGTTCATCGCGGTGAATCTTTCACCGCCCTGGGGCAGCCTGGACGCTCACATGG
>JAQGNA010000026.1 GCA_028292075.1 Rhodoferax sp.
ACACCAGCGGCGATGCCGCCAAGAACGAGGAGCTGGCGAAGCAGCGGGCCCTGGCCGTGCGCGACGCATTGAAGGTGGCCGGCGTGGGCGAGGACCGCATCGAGCTGGCCAAGCCCGCCCAGGCCGAGGTCGGCGGCCCGGCGGCCGAGGCCCGGCGGGTCGAAGTGAAGATCCGGCCCTGAATCAACCGGCCACACGCAAGGCGTTGCGGGCGAACATCGGCGAGGCGACGCTCGCCTGCGCCAGTTCGGCCGCTGTTGCCACCAGGTGGGGCCCGAGTTCCAGCATGCGCTCCTCGGTCATGCGCAGCATGGGGCCGGCCAGGGTCAGCACGCCGATGGCGGGTTCGCCCGGGCGCTGCACCGGCGCACCCATCGACGCCATGCCCGGCGCGTACATGTCGGAGATCATGCTGAAGCCGCGCTTGCGGTCGGCCTGCAGCAGCTTCGTCAGCGCCTTGATGGTGGTGGGCGCGTTGCGGCCGAAGTCCTTCGGGTCGCCGAAACCGTGGCGCGCCACGATGCCGACCGCTTCCTCGTCCGACAAGGTCATGAGCCAGCCATGGCCCGCGGCGCTGCAAGACAGACAGACGTCGATGCCGGTGTCCGGGTCGTAGCGCAAGCCGAAGCGCGCGCCCTGCGCCTTGGCGACGAAGGTGAGCCGCTCGCCGTCGACGATGGCCAGCCGCGCCAGCTCGCCGGCGATGTCGGCCACCCGGTCGATCAGGGGCTGGGCGATGTCAACGATGCCGGACTTGCTCAGGAAGCTCAGGCCCATGGCCGCCATCTTGGTGGTCAGCGCGTAGATGCCGTGGTCGCGCACCTGGCGCACATAGCCGCAGCGGGTCAGCTCGGTCAGCAGGCGGTGCGTGGCGCTCAGCGGCAGCGCGAGGTCTTTGGCGATGGCGGCGAGGTTGGCGCCTTCCGGCCGGTTGGCCAGGTATTCGAGAAGGCCGAATGATCGTTCGAGTGTGCTCATGGGGTGGTATGCGGTGCACCGCCAGTGTAGTCTTTTGAGAATATTTTTCTAGAGTGGAAATGTTTTCCACATTTGTCTATACTTTGGAAAAATCGACAAGTGGAGAAGACAAGTTGAACCAGATCGACCTCAAAGGCCGCATCGTGCTGATCACCGGCGGCTCGGGCGGCATCGGCCAGGCCATCGCCCGGCGCGCCATGGCCAGCGGCGCCACCGTGTGCAGCTGGGACGCTGCCGCGCCGCCAACGGCCGGCGCCACCAGCGCGGACACCGCCCACACCGCCGACATCACCCACCGGCAGGTCGACATTACCGACGAAGCCGCGGTCGCCGCGGCCTATGCCGAGACCGTCGCCCGCTTCGGCCGCATCGACGTGCTTGTCAACTCGGCCGGCATCACCGGGCCCACGGTGCCGGTGGCCGAATTCCCGCTCGACGCCTGGCAGCGCGTCATGGCCATCAACCTCACCGGCACCTTCCTGTGCAGCCGCGCGGTCGCCGCCGGCATGGTGCGCCAGGGCTATGGCCGCATCGTGAACATGGCGTCCATTGCGGGCAAGGAAGGCAATGCGCAGCAGTCGGCCTATTCGGCGTCGAAGGCGGCGGTCATCGCGCTCACCAAGTCGATGGGCAAGGAGCTGGCGAACGTGGACGTGCGGGTGAACTGCATCGCGCCGGCCATGATCGAGAGTGCACTGCTCGACCAGATGCCGGCGGCCAAGCGCACCGAGAACCTGGCCAAGATCCCCATGGGGCGGGCCGGCACGGTGGACGAGATCGCCGCCATGGCGGTGTGGCTCGCGTCCGAAGAATGCTCCTTCACCACCGGCGCCACGTTCGACGCCTCCGGTGGCCGCGCGACCTATTGAGCGCCCGCCCGCCATGAACTACAAGTTCGACTACACCGCCATCACCAGCAACGCCTGGGAACTGTTCGTCGGCTGCCTCCTGACGCTGCAGCTGTCGGTCGTGGCCATCGTGTGCTCGCTGCTGCTGGCCATCGGGCCTGCGATGCTGCTGCAGTCGCGGCCCCAGTCGTGGGCGGCGCTGCCGGTGAAGGTGTTCGTCGAGGTGGTGCGCAACACGCCCTTCCTGGTGCAGATCTTCATCCTGTTCTTCGGTCTGCCGACGCTGGGCATCCGCCTGTCGCCCAACGTGGCGGCGATCGTGGCGCTCACCGTGAACGGCTGCGCCTATTCCATCGAGATCATCCGCGGCGGACTCGAGTCGATCCACAAGGGCCAGTTCGAGGCCGGCTTCGTGCTCGGGCTGAGCCGCCTGCAGGTGTTTCGCTACGTGATCCTCAAGCCGGCGCTGCGGGCCATCTATCCCTCGCTGACCAGCCAGTTCATCTTCCTGATGCTGACCTCGAGCATCGCCTCGTCGATCACCGCCAACGAACTCACCCACGTGGCGGCGCAGATCGAGGCCACCACCTTCCGCAGCTTCGAGGTGTACTTCACCGTGGCGGCGCTGTACCTGGCGATGTCCATCATTCTCTCGGCCGTGGCCAGCGTGGTCTACCGCACGACCCTCACCTACCCGACGCGCTGAATGAGCACCACCCTCACCTGGTCCCACTTCGCCCTGTTCATGCAGGGCCTGCAGTGGACGCTCATCCTGACCGTGATCGGCTTCGCCGGCGGCGCCATCGGCGGCCTGCTGGTGGCGCTGGCCCGCACCGCGCCGAGCGCCGCCATCCGCCGGCTGGCCTGGGCCTTCATCGAGGTGTTCCGCGGCACGCCGCTGCTGATGCAGCTGTTC
>JAQGNA010000044.1 GCA_028292075.1 Rhodoferax sp.
CGCAAACTCCTCGCCGCCGTAGCGCGCCACCAGCTCGCCCGAACGGCGCAGGCAGCCGTGCAGGATCTGCGCAACCCGGCGCAGGCATTCGTCGCCGGCGAGGTGGCCGTAGTGGTCGTTGTAGCGCTTGAAGTGGTCGATGTCGATGATGAGCAGCGACAGCGGTGCCTGGTGCCGCGCCTCGCGCAGCCATTCGGTGGCCAGTGTCTCGTCGAAGTGCCGGCGGTTGGCGATGCCGGTGAGGCCGTCCGTCACGGACAGCTGTGCCAGCCGCGCGTTGGCCACTTCCAGTGCCTGGCGCTGGTGCACCATGTCGGTGACCTCCATCGTTGCCGCGACGATATAGCCCTGCGGGGTGCGGATCTCGTAGCTGTGCAGCCAGCGGCCGTGGGCCACCTCCTGGAGCAGCGGCGTGAGGTGCGTGCCGCGCGCGGCCAGGCGCTCGGCCAGCCATGCTTCCTCGCGGCCCACGGCGGCGGCAATCCAGTCCTGGCGCAGGGAAAGACGCACGATGCTGTCGAAGCTCAATCCGACCATGGTGCGCACGTCCATGTGGCCGGCGTACAGCTTGACGATGTGTTCGTTGCAGATGACCAGCTTGTCCTGCGGGTCGTAGATTTCGATGCCCACCGGCATGGCTTCGATGGCGGACTCGAGCAGGGCGCGAGCCTCCTGCGAGGCCAGGCGCGCCAGTTCAAGCGCGCCGCGCTGCTTCGTGGCCAGTCGGCGGGCGCGTTCGAGGTCGCGCTCCTTGCGCACGGCACCGGTCACATCGGTGTGCAGCGCCACCACCCAACCCTCGGCGGTGCGGCGCTCGTTGACATGCAGCCAGCGGTCGTCGGCCAGAGCCTGGGTGCGCTGGGTGGCGGGGGCGCGGTGCTGCGCCAGGCGCTGCTGCACCCATGTTTCCTCACGGTCCCGGGCCTCTGGCACCTCGCCCAGCGCCACGGCCCGCCGGATGATGTCTTCGAACCGCGCGCCCGGAACGATGCTCGACGCGCTCAGCGGAAACATGTCAAGGAAAGCGGCGTTGGCCCGCACCAGCCGGTCATCGTCATCGAAAAGCGAGCAGACAGCGCCTTCGGGGAGGACATCGAACACGGCTTTAAGCTGCAGTTCGGCCCGCGTCAGGGCGAGTTGGGCCTGCGCGCCCACCTCTTGCGCCTGCCGAAGCCGCAGCAAGGCATAGACGCCGACGCCAGACGTTGAAAAAAGGGCGGCAAGCAGGGCCATCAGGGGCCCGGAGGCAGGGCCGCCGGTCTGGTCCATCTGCCAGGCGGCAGCCAGCCCGACCAGCAGCGAGCCGGTGACAAGCAGAGACATTCCCATGGTGGGCTTGCCAGATTTGGCAGGTCGAATTTTCATCAGGAGCGGACGGTCACCTGTTACGTTCTGTTCCACAGTCTAGCAGCCCGGCATTGAAGCGTAACAATGTGTACCCATAGACCAACGGTGAGGGGCGATGGTAGCGGCATCGGCCGTTTGGCCGTCAAAGCGCCCTGGCTTGTTAAGATGGCCAGGCGAAACGCTGGCCGGGCGCCGCTCGCCAGTTGCATTGTTTCTGGCGCAGCCGGCCCACGGTTTCAAGTTCGTTCCCTCTCCTTTATTTTGCCGCCAGCGCAGACCCGGCGTGCGCATGTAGCTATGAATCTGGCAGCAATCTTGATTGGCACGCTGTGTGCCGGCATCGGCAGCGTATGGCTGGCTGCCATGCTGAGTTTCGGCGTGCTGGCGCGCTACACGCAGCACATGCTGAGCCTGGCCGCCGGAGCGCTTTTGGCCACAGGCTTCATGCATCTCCTGCCCGAAGCCTTTGAAAGCCAGGCGGGCGCGGACGATTTGTTCGCCACGTTGCTGGGCGGGCTGGTTTTCTTCTTTTTGCTCGACAAGGCCGAGTTGTGGCACCACGGGCACGAACACCATCATGGTGAACATGGGCATGGGCATGAACATGGGCATGGCCCCGCTTCGTCCGATGCGCCTGCCGCTGCCACCAGCCCCGTGCATGCAGGCCACAACGGTGTCGACCCTGCGCAAGATGACCACGGCCACCACGGCCACCACGGACATGCCCATGCCAGCCCGCGCACCGGCGGCTGGGCCGTGCTGGTGGGCGACAGCGTGCATGCCTTCGGAGACGGCATCCTGATCGCCTCCGCCTTCATGGCCGATCTCCGTTTGGGTTGGGTCGCGGCGCTGGCGGTGCTGGTGCACGAAGTGCCGCACCACATGGGCGATCTGGTGGTCTTGCGTGCCTCGTCCACCAACCGCAAGGCGGCGTTGGTAAAGGTGTCGCTGGCTGGATCGGTCACCGCGCTGGGCGGCCTGCTCGGCTATGCGCTGGTCGATCTCCTGCACCAGTGGCTGCCTTATTTTCTGGTGATCGCCTCGAGCAGCTTCGTCTATGTGGCACTGGCCGACCTGATTCCACAGTTGCAGCGGCGCCTGACGGCCCGCGAGACGGCGGCACAGGTGGCCTGGCTGCTGGCCGGCATTGCGCTGGTGAGCCTGGTCAGCCGCCTCGCACACGCGCACTGAGAAGGCCGGCGCGTGCATCAGCCGCGCTGGCCTCGGGGACGCGCGGAGCGGCGTATTTCGGTCAACGGCGATAGGGGTCGTTGGGCCGGCGGTCCATGCCGTTGGGCACGCCGTCGCCGTCACGGTCGGCCCGCTGCCAGCCGCCGCGGTGCATGTCCCAGCGCCCGTCGCGCTGTTCCCATGCCGGTTCCACGTAGCGGTAGCCAGGCCGTTCGCGGACGAAGCCGCCGGCGATCCATACGTTGCGGTTGCCGCGTGGTTCCCAGTGGCCGGGCACCCAGATCTGGCCACGGCGTGGCGCCGGCACACGTTCATAGCGGGGCTCGGGCGGGCCGCCGCCGCGCAGGCCGATGTTCGACTCGGCCAGCGCCGGCGTGAGCGGCATCGCGCCCACGCAGGCGAGCGCCAGGCAGGTGGCGGCAAGGCTCTTCTTCATCATGGTGATCTCCTTGGTTGGCAAGGCACCCCCAGGTGCCAGGACGTCAGGTTCGCGGGCCTGCGTGAAGCCAACATGCATCGCATGCGAAGCCTTGTAAAGCCCCTGATTCGCCATAAGACCTGCGGGTCCTTTTCCTACAGGTGGCGTCGCGGGCCGATGACAACCCGACCTTTGCAGGACGACCAAGATAAAGGTTCATCCCCGGAGCACGGCGTTTTTTGGTTGTGCCGGGAATCGATTTCACCGCATTGAAGGAGCACTCACATGGCCATGGCAGACGAACGAAACGAACGCAACCAGAACCTCGACCCGATCACCGACGAGCCGGGCGCGCACCCGGTCGGCACGGGCGTCGGCGCCGCTGGTGGCGGCATGGCCGGCGCTGCTGCCGGCGCCATTGCCGGGCCGATCGGCGCGGCGGTGGGCCTGGTGGCCGGCGCGGTGATTGGCGGCCTGGCCGGCAAGGCGACCGCCGAGGGCGTCAATCCCACGGTGGAGCACGGCTACTGGCGCGACCGCTACAGCAAGGAAAGCTACGTGGAGACCGGTCGCAGCTACGACGACTACGGCCCCGCCTATGAATATGGCTGGAACAGCCGTGGCGCCTACCCGGGTGCCTTCGAATCCGCCGAGCCGGCATTGGCCACGGGCTGGAACGAGCGCCGCGGTGCGTCGCAGCTCACGTGGGATCAAGCCCGGCCCGCCACCCGCGCCGCCTGGGACCGCATCGACAACAACGGCGGCTCGATCAGCCGCGCCGACACGATGGACGGCGGCACGACGATGGACCAGGACGATGTGGTCGATGTGCTGGACGACCTGCTCGAAACCTGCCGCGACGGCGAATACGGCTTCCGTGAAGTTGCCGAGCACACCAAGACGCCTGCCCTGAAGACCACCTTCCTTCAGCGCGCGGGCGAATGCCAGAAGGCCGGCGCGGAACTGCAGTCGCTCATCGTGCGCTTTGGGGGCGACGCTTCCGAAGGCGGTAGCGCCAGCGGTGCCTTGCACCGGGGCTGGGTGTCGGTTCGCGGCACCATCAGCGCTCTGAGCGACCAGGCGATGCTGGACGAATGCGAGCGCGGTGAAGACGCCGCACTGGCCCGCTACCGGAAGGCCGTGAAGCAGGAAGGCCTGCCCGCCGATGTGCGCGCGGTGATCGAGCGTCAGATGCAGGGCGTACAGCGCAACCATGACCAGATCAAGGCCCTGCGCGACCAGGAAAAAACGCGCTCCTGAACCACGTGACCTGACCTGGCCAGAGCCCGGCCAGGGCTCGACCCGGTAAAGTTGAAAACCCAGTCACCAGGTCACTGGCGGCGGGGTTTCATGCTTTGTTGGGTGAATCGCCCGATGGGCAGCGGTCAGTCTTCGTCGCAGTGGCTCAGCAGACCCTGCCGGCCTTCGTCGAGGCCTGCCACCGGCGTTGCCTTGGCCAGCGCCATCCACAAGTGGAAAGGCAGCCGCGCAACCGCCCTGCGGGGCGCCGCGCGGGCCACGGACAGGCGGCCGTCCTCCAGCAGCATGACGCCGCACTCCATCGGCACATCGTCCGCGGTGCCGATGGGGCGGCCTTTGGCGTCGTTGCCCAGCACATACCAGCATTCGCCGCCGAGATCGAGGTAGGCCGCGCGCTTCATGGGGCGGCGCAGGTCGCCGAGCAGGTCGGCGCGCCGCACCTTGATTTCGTGCACCACCGGCTCGGCATAGGCCTCCACCGTGGTGTTGCGGATCGAGAAGACGTCGGGTTGGGCGATGCACCAGGGCCCCGGCGTTTCCGGCGTGGCACCTGGCAGCTGAGCCCGCAGGCTCAGGCCGCGCCAGGCGATGCGGCCGGCCCGCACCATTTCGCGGGCCACCGTTTCCACCAGCGTTTCATGGTCGGTGCGGACGGCGCGGTTGCGCGCCAGCGTTTCGGCCAGCACCTGAATGCCGGCATCCGTCACGCGGAGCTGCGTGTGGCCGCTGGTGGTGACGGTGCGCGCCACCAGGCCCACCGCCAGCAGCTCGACCTCGACCATGTCGAGACAGGGCCAGCCGGCGGACCGGTAGATCTCGCGCAGCCGCCGCGTGTGCAGCCGGGTCAGTGCGGGCGGCGGCGACACGACCGCCATCGTGAAGGTGGCCGTGATCGCAGTGAGGTCGGTGGTAGCGGTCGCGGTGGCCTCGGCGGCCGTGCCGGAATCGTCGTTCGCCATGGCAGCCCGGGTCGATCGGCGCGTGGTGTCAGCGCGTGGTATGAGTGCGTGATCTCAGCGCGTGATGTAGCCCGTCACGCGCCAGCGGCCATCGGGTTCTCGCACGGTGGTGACGATCTCCTCCATGGCCGGCTTGTTTGCGTACTCGGTGTTGAAGACCACGGTGACGTATTCGCCGTCGGGGCGGCCCTGCAGAGTGGTCTTGTAGACCGCCGTGGTCGGCGTGCGACTGACCAGCGCGCCCAAAGGCTGGCGGTCCTTGGGGATGGCGGTCATCCAGGTGTCGATCGGCACCATGCCGCGGAACACCTGGCTGGCCGCGTCCCAGGCGCCGCCCCAGTTCTGGCGGTCGAGCAGCAGCAGCCATGCCGAGGCGGCCAGCTGGCCGGCGGCTTCCTTGTCGGCGACCTCCTTGTTCACGGGTGCCGCTGCGCTGGCCGCAGGGCTTGCCGGGGTGGCGGTCTGGGCCATGGCCACAGGGGCGATGAAGCCGGTGCACAGGAGGGCGGCCAGGACGGCGGCGGAAAAGGGACGAATCTTCATGGGGTCTCCAAAACAGCAAAACAGGGACGAATTGGAGCCAGTTTAGAGCCCAACGTGCCCCGGACGAAGGTAAAGACGGGTTTACAGGGCCATTGAAGGTGGACCTTGCGAAATTGATAGCGGCCCGCGCTCATCGGCGGCTGGCCTCCACGCTATTTCTCGTGTCATTCAGAGGCATCCAAGCGTTGCCGTGCAAGGGCGACTTTGCCGCGAATGAACCGCGCCGGCGGCAGTCGGAAAATTTCGTTGACTTCTAAACTATTCACCCATAAACTGAATCTTCGCAGCAGCAACAGACAGGAGCAGAGATGAAGATCGTTTGTATCGG
>JAQGNA010000051.1 GCA_028292075.1 Rhodoferax sp.
GCATGTCGTCGCGGTGGTGGCCCAGCGCGATCTTGGTGGCACCCAGCTCGTCGGCCACGCGGTACAAAATGCCGCGGCGCAGCCGGCTGCAAAGCCCACAGGTGGTCTTGCCCTCAGGGATCACGCGCTTGACGATGCTGTACGTGTCCTGGTTCTCGATGTGAAACGGCACGCCCAGCGCGGTGAGGTAGGTGGGCAGCACGTCTTCCGGAAACCCCGGCTGCTTCTGGTCGAGGTTGACCGCGATCAACTCGAAATCGATGGGTGCCCGGGCCTTCAGCTTGAGCAGGATGTCCAGCATGGCATAGCTGTCCTTGCCGCCGCTCACGCAGACCATGACCTTGTCGCCTTCTTCGATCATGTTGTAGTCGACGATGGCGCGGCCGGTCTCGCGGCACAGGCGCTTTTCGAGCTTGTGCAGGTCGACGCCGACGCGTGGCGCGGCTTCACGGGCGAGGGGGGCTTCGGTGGCGACGGGCGCGGCCTCGTCGGCGGTCCATAGGGCGCTCATGTGGGGGTCTTCGGTTCGGGCAAAGACCCGATTATCCCAGCCCGGCGCCGGCGGGTCATTTTCCGTTCGGCAACACCGTCTTGGCGGGCTGGGGCCTGGCCTCCATCAGCCGGCGCACCGTGCCATTGGCCCGAAGCGCCTCGAAGGCCGCCTGGGCGCGCGCGACGAGCTCGGGCGCCGTGTTGTGGCTGAAGGCCATGTACAGGCCGGAATTGGCTTCCTCCAACGGCAGCAGCTTCTCGAGGTTTGCGCAGTCGAAGGCGGCTGCCGCGCACTGGCTTGCCGCGCCGGCTTCGCTCAGCGGCACGAGGTCGACCTGGCGGTTCACCAGCTGCAGGAAGTTGTCGCCCACCCGGGCCGACACCACCAGCCGCGCGAAGCCCTGCTTCTTGAGGTACTGGTGGCGCGTGTCGTCGCGCATCACGCCGATGACATAGCTGCGCGCGGCGTCCAGCGTGGGCGCGACCACTTCGCTGCGCTGCTTCAGCTTGTAGAGGAAGTAGCGCACCTGGATCAGTTCGCCCACCCACTGGAACTGCTTCTCGCGTTCGGCTGTGCGTGCGATCAGGAAGATCAGCACGTTCGGCTCGGTCAGCGCCATGTCGTAGGCCCGTGCCCAGGGGTACACGGCCACCTTGTAGTCGCGAATGCCCGCGTCCCGCAGTGTCTTCTCGGCCAGTTCGGTGGCCGGTCCGCCGACCTTCGTGCCCTCCATCTGGACATAGGCGGAGGTTTCGGTCACCGCGCGCACCGTTTGCGCCTGGCCTGCCAGCGGTGCAAGGAGGCACAGCGTACCGAGGCCGGCCCATGCGGCCCATTCGGCCAACGTCGTGGAACGCGCCAGTAGCTTCAGTTCGGCGAATTTCATTTTCAGCTCCGGTCGTCGAGGTCGTCGATTCGAAAAACAGGTCACTGGAGGCGTGGCGGCTCGAACACCGCCACCTGGTTGCGCCCCCGGCTTTTGGCCAGGTACAGCGCGGTGTCGGCCTGCTCGAACAGCATCTCGAAACTGTGGACATGGCTGGCGTCGAGCTCGGCCACGCCGATGCTCACGGTGATGTGCGGGGCGGTGGCCGAGGCACGGTGCGCAATGCCCAGAGCGGCGACCGCCCCGCGCAGTTGCTCGGCCATGTGCGCGCCCTGCGTGGCACCGGTGGCTGGCAGCAGGGCGGCGAATTCCTCGCCGCCGATGCGGGCCACCAGGTCGCCGGCCCGGGCGCAGCTGGCGCGGATGGCCCCTGCCACGGCGCGCAGGCACTGGTCGCCCTGGGCATGGCCGTAGGCGTCGTTGTAGCGCTTGAACTCGTCGATGTCGAAGACCAGCAGCGTGAGCGGCTGCGCATTGCGCGTGGCCCGGCGGAATTCGACCTCGCGAAGTTCGTCGAAGTGCCGGCGGTTGGCCAGGCCGGTGAGCGGGTCGGTGCGGGCCAGGCCGTCGAGCAGGGCGTTGGCGTCCTCCAGCCGGTGGTTGGCGCTCTCGAGTTCGCGGGTGCGTTCGCGTACCAGAGCGGCCAGGTTGTCGCGGTGCTCGACGAGCTCGCGTTCATCGCGCTGCTGCCGGGCAAGGTAGTCGGAAAGGTTGTCCTGCAGCGCGTTCACGCCACCCACCAGCAGGGAGAGCTCGTCCCGCCGGGCAGGGTCCCGGTCGAGTGTCAGCGGCTGGCCAAGGTTGCCGGGCGTCAATTGGCCCACATGCTGCGCGATGCGCCGCACATGCACCGTGACCAGCTTGCTGAACATCAGCATGATCAGGCTGGCCAGCAGCAGGGATTGGGCCACCTGCGTTACCACGATGGCCACCACTTCGTTGCCAAGCTGTTGCCACAGCACGCGTTCGTCGCCGTACAGCGCGAACTCGCCCACCGTTTCGTGCGAGCCTGGAAAGGCCTCGTAGTCGAGCTTCAAGCGCAGCATCGGCGCCTGGCTCGAAGGCTCCCAGCCGTCGCGGCGGCGCTCGAGCACTTCGGGTGGACGGTTGTTCGACTGCAGTGTCACCACCACCTTGCCGACCGACGGCACCTGCGACAGCGTCGCCAGGTGCGCGTGCAGCGCTTCGCGGTCCATGTCCCAGACAGATTGCGACAGCGTGCGCCGGTACACCTGGGCCACCAGGCTCAGTTCGCGTGACATCGATTCCACGTTGTAGTGCCACGCCGACCAGGTGCGCACGGCCGCCACCACCACGGTGAACAGCAGACAGAAAGCCAGGGTGGCCAGCACCAGCCTCGCGCCCAGCGATCTCGACGCGCGGGGGGCGCGGCCCGCATCCGCGGCGGGCGCTTCGGTCAAAGCCACTTTCTCTGCAGCGCGTCGTAGGTGCCGTTGCGTTTGATGGCCTCGAGCCCGCGGCGAAAGCGTTCGACCAGCGCGTCGGGCGTCTTGTTGCCGAAGGCCATGTAGTTGCCTCCGCCGCTAAGTTCGGCGATGCGAAACGCCTTCTGCAGGGTGACGGACGGGTCGTCGCCGGCCTGGCGGGCCATGTAGTAGGCGCCAAGCTCGTTCATGACCCACAGGTCGATGCGGCCGCGCTTGAGCTTTTCGTAATTCAGCTCGTAGCGGTTGCTCGACTGCAGGTTGCGGCCGATGGCAAAGCCGTTCAGCGCCAGGTACTGCTCGCCGATGTCCTGGTTCACCGTGCCGATCTGCAGGCCGCGGGCGTCGGCCAGTTCGGCCAACTGAAGATTGCGGTTCTTGAGCGCGAACAGGTAGAAGTCGGTCGGCGTGATCGGCCCGATCCACTTGAACAGCTTCTCGCGTTCCTTCGAGCGGTTCATCGAGTAGACCAGCACGCTGTCGCTGGCCAGTGCCGTCTCGTAGGCCCGGGCCCAGGGCACCGACTGGATCTGCCCCTCGACGTTGATCTCCTTCAGCACGGCCTGGACCACCTCGGTGCCCAGGCCGGTGATCACGCCGTGGTCGGTGTAGTTGTAGGGCGGATATTCCTCGGTGAGGATCCTCACCGTGTCTTGGGCAAGGGCCGGTGTGGCTGCGGCGATGGCGGTGGCGGCGAGCGCCAGCATCAGCTGGCGGCGCGGCGGGGTCAGCTGACGTGGCTGGTCCATCGCTTCACCACTGGCCGGTTTCCATGCGGATGGCGACTTCGCAGTCGTCGAAGATCTCCAGCTTGGCAATCTTTACCCTCACGCCAAGTACGCCGGGCAGCTGCATCAGGCGTGCGCTGAGTTTGCCAATCAGGGTCTCCAGCAGGTTGACGTGCCCGACGGTGCATTCGTCGATGATGATCTGGCGCACCTTGCGGTAGTCGAGCACGTGGTGGATGTCGTCGTCGCGCGGATGCAGCGGCTGCGTGCCCAGGTTCAGCGAGGCGTCGACCTGGATCGGCTGCGGATCGGTTTTCTCGAAGTCGAAGATGCCGACGTTGGCCTTGAAGCGGAGTCCGGTGAGGTGCAGGGTCTGGCTGCCGGCGGCGTTGAGCATGGGAATGGTGTCCACGGGTGAATCACATGAGCGAGAAGTCGCGTTCGAATTTCATCAGGTGCTGACCGCCGTCCACCATCAGCGTGGTGCCGGTCAGCGACCGGTTTTCCAGCGCAAACCTGACGGTGGCGGCCACGTCATCGGGTGTGGACGAGCGCCCGAGCAGGGCCATGCGGTGCCGCTCGGCGAATGCGGCGTCGTCGAGCAGGTGGCTGGTGAGCGTGAGCCCCGGCGCAACCCCCACCACCCGCACGCGCGGCGCCAGTGCCAGGGCCAGCATGGTGCCGGCCGCTTCGAGTGCGGCCTTTGAAAGCGTATAGCTGAAGAAGTCGGGGTTGAGGTTCCAAAGCTTCTGGTCGAGCAGGTTCACCACGGCGCCCTGTGCGTCGTCGCGGCTGCAGAGGTGGCCATGCAGCGCCTGGGCCAGGAGCACCGGGGCGCCCGTGTTCGCGCGCCAGTGGCGTTCCATCGCCGCGAAGCCGAAGCTTTCGGCTGCGTCATGCTCGAAGGTCGATGCGCTGTTGACCAGACCGTCGACCGCGCCGAAATGCGACACCACCCGCGGCAGCAGGCCGCGCACGGCCTCTTCGTCGGCCAGGTCCGCCTTGAATGCGGCGTGCAACAGGCCCTGCGCCGCCGTCAGCGCCTGGCAGTCGGCCACCGTCTGCAGCGCCTCGGCCTCAGAGCCGCGGTAGTGCACGGCCACCTGCCATCCGCCACGGGCCAGGGCCAGCGCGATCTCGCGCCCGAGGCGCTTGGCGGCGCCTGTCACCAGCACGGTGCGCGGCGCGGCGGGGGCGGTCGGAAGGGTGGTCGGCATTCGATGACAATCCGGTGGTGATGACAAATCCCCACAGTTTAACGAGCGCACTGCAGAGCGCCATCGTTTTGGCGGTCCAGGAGGCCGATGGCTGGATCGGTTTTGACCGGTTCATGGCGCTCGCGCTCTACACCCCCGGACTCGGCTACTACGCCAACACCAGCCTCAAGTTCGGCAGCATGCCCACCGCCATGGAGAACGGCCAGCGCGTGGCCGGCAGCGACTTCGTCACGGCGCCCGAAATGTCCAGTTTGTTCGGCCGGGCGCTGGCCGTGCAGGTGGCCCAGGCCCTCGAGGCCACGGGCACGCGCGAGGACTGGGAATTCGGCGACGGCTCGGGCGCGCTGGCTTCGCAACTGATCGAGGCGCTTGGCGACCGCATCGACCGCTACACCATTGTCGACGTGTCGGGCGTGCTGCGCGCGCGCCAGCAACAGGCGTTGGCCGCGCATGCCGGCAAGGTGGCCTGGGCCGATGCGCTGCCGGCCGAGATCCGCGGTGTGGTGGTGGGCAACGAGGTGCTCGACGCCATGCCGGTGCAACTGCTTGCGCGGGTCGAAGGCGAGTGGTTCGAGCGTGGCGTGGCCGTGGCGGCACGAGGCACGCCGGATGATGAAAAAGCGTCTGACGAAGAAGACCCGCGTGACGACGACGGCGCGCCTGTCGAAGCCATTTTCCGTTGGGAAGACCGTCCCACTTCGCTGCGCCCGCCGCTGGACATCGAAGGCCCGCACGACTACCTCACCGAGGTCCATGCCCAGGCCGTGGCTTTTGTCCACACGCTGGCCGACCGGCTGGTGCAGGGGGCGGCGTTCTTTCTCGACTATGGCTTTCCGGAACACGAGTACTACCACCCACAGCGCAGCGGCGGCACCGTCATGTGCCACCGGGCGCACCGCGCCGACCCCGACCCGCTGGCCGAGGTGGGCCTGAAGGACATCACGGCGCATGTCGACTTCACCGCCATTGCGCTGGCCGGCCAGAATGCCGGGCTGGAGGTGCTGGGCTACACCAGCCAGGCGCGTTTTCTGATGAATTGCGGTCTGCTGCAGATGATGGAAGACGGCTCGGTCATGGACCGGGCCCAGGCCGTGCGGCTCATTCACGAACATGAAATGGGCGAATTGTTCAAGGTGGTCGGCTTTGCTCGCACGCTACCTTTCGATGCAATTGGGTTCACCGAAGGCGATCGAAGCCACACCTTGTAATGCCATGATTCGCTGGTTGCTCGTCATTTTCCTGGCGCTGATTTTAATCAGCTGGTTTTCCCCGTTGCTGGGGAAACTGGGCTTCGGCAGACTGCCGGGCGACCTGCGTTTCAAGTTATTCGGCCGCGAATGGTTTCTGCCATTCACGACCACCATCGTGCTGAGTGCCCTGGCCAGCGTTATTTCAAAACTTCTTTAGCTCCTTCGAGCCTCTTTCGAGCAATTCCCATGAAAGCATGTGTTGACATCGGCGGTACCAAGGTAGCCGTCAGCCTGACCACCGGCCAGGGCGCGTCGCCCACTCTCCAGGCCCGCCGCGCGGAGCCCACCGCCAAGACCGGCGCCAACGACGCGCTGGCGGTGCAGATCATCCGCATGGTCGAGGCGGCCTGTGCCGAGGTCGGCATCGACGCATCGTCCATCACGGAAGTTGGCGTCTCCTCCTGCGGGCCTTTCGTGCTGACCGACGGCCTGGTGGAGCTGGCCGCGCCCAACATCTGTGGCGGCCTGGCCGGGCCCGCACGGGGGCTGCCCAATGAATGGAATTCGGCGCTGCTCGAGGCGCCGCTGCGCGCACGGTTCGGCCCACGCGTGCGGGTCGAGAACGACTGCATCGCCGCCCTGGAGGCAGAGCGACGCTGGGGCGCACTGCAGGGCCTGGACCACTGCGCCTATGTCACCTGGAGCACCGGCATCGGCATGGGCCTGTGCGTCGACGGACACATCCTGCGCGGCAAGAACGGCAATGCCGGACATGCCGGGCACATGTTCGTTTCTGACAACAATGACGCGCTCTGCGGCTGCGGCAATATCGGCGATGTCGAGGGCCTGGTGGCCGGCAATGCCATTGCCCGCCGCTTCGGCCAGGAAGCCGCGCCCCTGCTGAGCGCCGCAACGGCTCGCGACGCCAAGGCGCTGGCCATCGTTGACGACCTGTGCCTCGTGATGGGGCGAACGATCTACAACCTGGTTGTGACGCTCGACCTGCAGGCCGTCAGCCTGGGCGGCAGTGTTTTCTGGCACAACCGTGAATTACTTTTGCCCCGCCTGCAATCGCATATTGACGGCCGCCTGCCTTCATTAACCGGTGGAATGCGTTGCGTCCCGGCCGGCCTGGCAGATAAGGTGGGCGACTACGCGGCACTGGCGCTTCTTTCGCAGGTCGATTGAATATTGCGACACGGGTGAAATGCCGGGGTCACGCAGGCCGCTGGCGCCGGCCTTTGTAAAATTTCGGTGAATGAAGGATTTTATTCGCCGGGCGACGTTGAATGAATATAATCGGCGCACTTTCTTCATTCACCCGGACCAATATGACCACCTACAAAGAGCTACTTCAGCAGCGCGAAGCCCTTGAGCGCCAGATCAATGAAGCTCGCCAGCGCGAAAATACCCAGGCGCTGGCCCAGGTGCGCGCATTGGTCGCCGATTTTGATTTGACGCCGGAAGACGTGTTTCCCACCACCAAAACACGCGGTGGCAAATCGGGTGCCGACAAAACCGGCCCAAAGACCAAGGTCGCCCCAAAGTACCGCAATCCAGCCACTGGCGACACCTGGACCGGCCGCGGCAAGCCGCCCCGCTGGATTCAGGATCAGGAACGGGCGAAGTTTCTCATCGGCTGATTCGAGGCAGATGTTCCCCAGGGGTGAGGTGGCCGGGGCGGCCAGCTGATCCATTCAAAATGCCGGCATTGCCGGCATTTTGTTTTGGCCACGCACGACCCGTTTCGGCCTGCAGCGCTTGCAAGGCCGGCTTCAGCCGCCCGGTTCGGTTTCAGATAATGCCTGCAGGAAAGTCTTGCGCCACCAGTGCACATCGAACTCGCGAATCCGCTGCATGAGTTTCTGGTGACGGCGCTGGCGTTCCTCCAGCGACATCTGTAGCGCTTGTTGAATCACCTCCGCCGTGCCCTGCGTGTCATATGGATTCACCAGCAGGGCTTCTTTCAATTGCTCCGCCGCGCCGGCAAAGCGCGACAACACCAGCACGCCCGGATCGGCCGGATCCTGCGCCACCACAAATTCCTTGGCGACCAGATTCATGCCGTCGCGCAGCGGCGTTACCAGCCCCACGCGGGCGGCGCGGCACAGCCCCGGAATGCGCTTTCGTGCCACCGTGCGGTGGATGTAGCGCACCGGCATCCAGTCAAGTTCGCCAAAATCGCCATTCACCGCGCCACACAGGCCTTCCAGTTGTTGCCGGATGTCGGCATACGCGTCCACCGATTCGCGCGAGGGCGAGGCGATCTGAATGAGCGTCGCGCTGTTGCGGTTTTCGGGGAAATCAGTGAGCAGGTGGCGGAACGCGCGAATGCGGTGCGGCAGTCCCTTGGAATAGTCCAGCCGGTCCACGCCGATGAGCAGGCGGCGGCGCACGTATTCTTCGCGCATGCGCTCGAACATGTCCATCGATTCTCGGCCGCGGGTCAGCGCGAGAAACTCGTTCACGTCGATGCCGATGGGAAAAGCCTGGGCCCTGACCGTCCGATTGAAGGCCCGAAAATGGTGCGGGTCGAGCGCCTCCGCCCCGGCTTCCTCCCCCACGTAACGGGCGAAATGCCGAACGTCGCATTCGGCCTGGAAACCCACCAGGTCGTAGGCGAACAGCGACCGGATCAACCATTCGTGCTGTGGAATGGCCGCCAGGATCAGTGGCGGCGGCAATGGAATATGCAGGAAAAAGCCGATCCGGTTCGTGCAACCCATCGCTCGCAATTCGGCTGCCAGCGGGATCAGGTGGTAGTCATGCACCCAGATGATGTCGTCCGGCTTCAACAGCGGCATCAGCTTTTTCGCGAACATCTGGTTCACGCGCCGGTAGCCGGCGATATAGCCCGCGTCGAAATCGGCCAGGTCGAGCCGATAGTGGAACACCGGCCACAACACGCCGTTGCTGTAGCCGAGGTAGAAGCTGTCGTGGTCTTCCTTGCAAAGGTCCACCGTGGCCAGCGTCACGTTGCCGGCCTGCAAGGTATGCATCTCACCTTCGCCCGGCGTGCCGCCTTCGACCACGGTGCCGCTCCAGCCGAACCACAGCCCGCCGGTGGTGCGCAGCGCCTCCCCCAGCGCCACGGCGAGTCCGCCAGCGGCGGTCTTGCGCGGATCAGCCACGCGGTTGGATATGACGACGAGTCGGCTCATGCTTGGATCCTTCTATTATTTTGAACGTTCAGGCCTGCCGACCGGAAACAGCGGCCTTCGTGGCTGGTGCGGCTGGTGCGGTTGGTGTGGCTGGCGCCGTTGCGGCAGGGCGATTGCAGCCATCGCCATGGTCCGGCCCGGCAGCGTGGCCATCAAGGCAATGATGGCCACCGAATGATTGATGAAAAAGGCCCGGTTCACAATGGTTCACTCGCGTTCCAGGGGCATCGCGTGGGAGCACGCAGTGTGGGCGGTCCTGGCTCAGGCGGGTTGCGGCAAGGTGGCCAACCAGGTTAGCAACTCGGTCGGGTTGGCACACCGGTGCTGCGCCATCGTCGGGCCGACCCCCACCTTGATGCCCAGGCCGCCCAACCGCCGGACGGCTTCGAAGCCCGCCTCGTCGGTCACATCGTCGCCGGCGAACACCGGCTGGCGCCCACCGAAAGGCGCCTCGCCCATGAAAGCCTCGATCGCGCGCCCCTTGCTCACGCCGGCGGGCTTTGCTTCGAACACGAACTTGCCGTGCAACAACGCCAGCCCCGGAAGCGTGCGGAGGGCCTCGGTCATGGTGTCGCGGCACAGCGCCTCCAGCTCGGGCGCATGCCGGTAATGCAGGGCGACGGCGGCTTCCTTGCGCTCCAGACGCAGCCCGGGGTGCTTCTCGGCCAACGGCAGCACCGCCTCGATCAAGGGTTGCAGGTCGGGCGGCTCGGACTCGAACAGCGTGCCGGCGGCGTCGCGGCGGCGTGCGCCGTGTTCGCCGGCGGCCGGCAGCTCGAGCGGCGCCAGAAAGGTGTCGATGTCGACAATGCGCCGGCCGGACACCACCGCCAGCGCGCCGTCCAGCGTGCCGTGCAAGGCGGTAAGCAGCGGAACGAGCGTCGCCGGTACGTGCACCAGCTCAGGCTGGTCCGCCAGATCGACGAGGGTTCCGTCGAAGTCAAGGAACAATGCAATGGATCGGTTGAGGCGAGGCAGGGACTGCATGTGGGTAAACCATAGCAGACTTGCCGTTTTAGCGGGTTTTCGGGTGCGTTTCCTGACTGCTGATTGGACACTTTAGCCTTGCACGCAGTCGATGAGTTGCTATTGAGAAGATAGCATTTGTGCTGATGATCTTGCACGCGAAACAATTGAAACAACTCAACCGTCCGCCGCAACGTCGCACCAGGCAGTTTCCCTGCGCGCACATGTCCTCGAAACAATTGAAACAACTCAACCGTCCGCCGCAACGTGGCTGATACATGCGTAGTGGAACATCTAGCTCTGGGAGCCACACCATGCATCCTGTTCTTCTCGGCCGCCATCACGAAGCCACCGCCTTGCGCCTGACAATCGGCCGATTGGGAGGCGGCGCTGTTCGCTTACCTTCGGCTTGTCGAAGCCCCAAATATGGCGTCCGGGTTGCGTGATGCCCGGAGGGAGGTCGCAATGGCGTCGGCGCTGCGAACGGCTTCCGCTCCCACCCTGGCGGAACCTGCCGAGGCATCGATCGACGTCACTCGCCTGACTTACCCAAACGGTCGCGGCGGGCGCGCGTTGGAAGTCGCCTTCCAGCAAAGAAGCGTGGGTTGCTGGCTGGAATACAAAGGCAGCTTTCGCGCCGGAACCATCACCTACAGGGAAGGCCCGCTCCGCATCGCTTTTCCGCACCGGTGTGGGCGCGATTGCCGTTTCTTCATCACCATCCCTGCTGTGGCCGAATGGGAGACCGCGACGGGCACGGCGCTTGCGCGGCGCGACGACATCGTCGATTTCGTCGCCGAGACGGTGCGGCGGGAGGAAGCCGGCAGCTGGCGCGTCGAGATCGGCGCCAGGCGCATTCGTTACAAGTGAGGCCAGTTCGCCAAACTCCGTCAGGGCGACCCGCCTTTTGATCCGTGATCTGTCTCCGCCGTTGCCGATCGTCAGCGCCTCTCGGGTTGATTCGGTCATCAACCCGCCCCACTTCCGATGCCGCGAAAAGTTGGCGAGAGCGCGGCCCATGGCGGGGCGGCGACGCCGCCATGCGCATCCGCTACGCCTGAGGCTCCGGCGGCGCGAACCGCACGCTGACCAGCAGGCCCTCGCGGCTGCTGGCGTGCGCGGCTTCGCGCGGGCTCGGCGCCAGGCTCACTTCCGCGCCGAAGGCCCGGGCGATCTGCGCGACGATGGCAAGGCCCAGGCCGGTGCCTTCGGTGTCGTGCGAGGCACGGTAGAAGCGTTCGAACACCCGGCTGTGCGCCGCCGCGGGAATGCCCGGTCCGTTGTCTTCCACCGTGAGCTCGACATGCCGATCGACACGCCGCACGCCCACCGTGACGCGACCGCCCTCGGGTGTGTAGCGCAGTGCGTTGTCGAGCAGGTTGGCGACCAGCGCGTCGAGCAGCGTGGGCTGTGCCAGCACCGTGGCATCGGCCGCGTCGGGCGCCACGTCCAGGCCCAGGTCGATGCGCCGGCGGTCGGCCAGGGCGGCGAGTTGCTCGACGCAGTGCAGGGCCACGGCGGCGAGGTCCACCGGCTCCAGGCCGGTGTGTGCGTCGCGGTGTTCAGCCTGCGCGAGCAGCAGCAGCTTGTTGGTCACGTCGACCAGGCGCCGGTTGCTGGCCTGCATGTTCTGCCACAGGGCGTCCATCTCGGTGCGGAGCGATTCGCCCTCGCCGCGGTGCTGCCGCGTGAACCGCGCGTATTCGATCTGCGAGGCCTGCAGCGCCAGTGGCGTGCGCAGCTGGTGCGCGGCATCGGCGATGAAGCGGCGCTGGGCTTCGGCATGCGCCCGGATCTGTTCGACGAAGCGGTTCACCGTGTCGGCAATGGGCCGCAGCTCGGTGTGCAGCCCGCGGACGTCCACGGCAAGGTCGAGCTCCAGCGGGTCGTGCCGCGCGAGCTGGCGGCTCAGCCGCACCACCGGCCGCAACTCCAGCGTCAGGGCCAGCGTGGTCAGGGCGACCGCCAGCAGCAGGGCGATCAGCAGGTATTCCATCGTCGGCCACCACAGGCCGCGCAGCATGTGGTCGCGGCTGGCGGTGGTCTTGCCCACGGCGATGGTGATCTCGCGCGCGCCGGCCACGTCGTACATGGCGCGCGTGGTGAGCACGGCGCGCAGTGGCAGGCCGTCGAACACGGTGTCGAACCATTGCGCGCGATCGGCGCCCTGGGGTCGGCGTTCCTTCGGCAGCGGAAACCCGGGTGAACCGGCCAGCACCTCGCCGGCGGCGCCGGTCACGCTCAGGAACACGCGGTCGCGTTCGGGCGAGGTAAACAGGCTCAGGGCCGATGGCGGCACGCTGGCCTGCACGTTGTCGCCTTCCCAGATCAGCCGGTCGGACAGCACCTTGGCCGACGACAGCAGGTCGTGATCCTGCACGTAGTCGGCCACCGAGGCGGCGTTGCGCCAGCTCAGGTAGCCGCACAGGGCGACGAAGACGGACAACGGCAAGAGCAACCACAGGGCCAGGCGAAGGCGAAGGCTGGCGCGGTTCATGGCTGGAGGGCCTTTGGTTCGAGGCGCGGGCGCAAAACGTCGGGTGCTTCGTTTCGCGAATGTCCCCCGGCCTTCAGGCTGCCACCTTGACTTCGCTGCAGGACGCACCCGGCGCCCTGCGCTCGGGCAGGCGCTGGTGGGGTGCCGGCGAAGGAAACAAGAGCCTTCGCCACCTCAATCTGCCTGCCGCGTCCGCAACAGATAACCCACGCCGCGCAGCGTGATGATGGTCGCCTCGCTGCCTTCGAGCTTCTTGCGCAGCCGGTGCAGGTAGATGTCGACCGCGTCGGCGCTGGCCTCTTCGTCCAGGCCGAACACGCTGTCGATCAGCGCCTGTTTCGACACCGTGCTGCCCGCCTTGAGGATGAGCGTTTCCAGCAGCGTGCGTTCACGGGGAGGCAGGGCCAGCTGTGCGCCGGCCACGGTGAACTGGCGCGTACGCAGGTCATAGCGCAGGTTGCCGCAGGCCAGGTCGTTGGCCTTGCCCGGCATCTGTCGGCGCACCAGCACCTTGATGCGCGCCACCAGTTCACGGGCCTCGAAGGGCTTGACCAGGTAGTCGTCGGCGCCGATCTCCAGGCACAGCACCTTCTGGTCGAGCGAGGCGGTGGCGGTGAGGATGATCACCGGCACGGTGTCGCCGCGCTCGCGCAGCCGGCGCAGCACGCCCTTGCCGGACAGTTGCGGCAGGTTCAGGTCGAGCAGCACCACGTCGTAGGCCGCCTGCAGCAGCAGCCGGTCGGCCGCGTCGCCGTCTTCGACGTGGTCGACCACGAAGTCCTGCTCGCGCAGCAGGCTGGCCAGCCAGTGCGCGAGTTCGGGGTTGTCTTCGATGAGCAGGAGTTTCATGGCTTGCCAGGTCGATGGATTCTAAGGACTAGGGTTTGTCTCTAGGTTTGGTGCACCGCAGCGAAAGCTGGCCGAAGGATGGCGATTCCTAAACTGGCCCCGACCCGTGGCAACCGCCGGTGGGCCCCCTCAACACCTGTCAGGAGACTTCATGTTCGCTTCACGCCGCACCCTGCTGGCCGCCGCACTGTCCACCACCTTCGCCATGGCCGCGCCGCTGGCCCAGGCCGCCGATGCCCCGATCACCATCATGGTGGGCGGCATCAACAAGATCATCTACCTGCCGGCCAAGCTCACC
>JAQGNA010000085.1 GCA_028292075.1 Rhodoferax sp.
ACACCAGCCCGCTCGCACCGCTGAAATCCCGCTGCCACAGCGCATGGCCCGGGTCGTCCGGCAGGGCAGGGTAGAACACCCGCGCCACTTGCGGATGCTGCTGCAGATACTGCGCGACCTGGGTGGCATGGCGCTGGTGCTGCGCCAGCCGCACGGGCAGGGTGCGCAGGCCGCGCAGTGCCAAGTAGGCGTCGTCGGCGCCGATGCTCAGGCCCAGCGCCTCGTGTGTGGTGGCGACTTGGGCCGCCAGGGCGGCGCTGTCTACCACCACCACGCCCTGCATCACGTCGGAATGGCCGGCGATGTACTTGGTCGCCGCCTGCACTGAGATGTGCGCGCCCAGCGCAAGCGGTCGGTAGAACCAGCCGCCGCTCCAGGTGTTGTCGGCCACCACGGTGACGCCGCGCGCGCGGGCGATGGCGGCGAGCTTCGGCAGGTCGAGCACCTCGTACAGCAGCGAGCTCGGCGACTCGAGGTACAGCAGGCGGGTGTTGGGCCGGATCAGCGTGGCCAGGTCGTCGTGGCCGGGCGAGAAGTATTCGAGCGTGATGCCCAGCCGCTGAAGCAGCGTCTGGTCGACACGCCGCACCGGCGAGTAGACGCTGTCGGCCACCAGCGCATGGTCGCCGGGCGACAGCAGCGACAGCAGCACCAGCGTGATGGCCGCCAGGCCGGACGGCGCCAGGAAGGTACGGTAGCCGCCTTCGAGCGTGGTCACGGCGTCTTCGAGCGCGCGGTGCGTGTCCAGGCCGTGGCGGCCGTAGGAGGCAACCCGTTCACCGGCGGCGCGGCGATGGTGATGGTCGGCATGCGCGGCGGTGTCGGCGAAGCGGACGGTGCTGGTGCGCACCACCGGCACGTTGACCGGGCCGGCGCCGTCGCGCAACGCCGGTGCGCCGGCGCGCAGCAGCCTGGTGGCGGCGCCCGCCGTCGCAGGTACGCCGCTCATGCCAGCACCTCGCTCGGCTTCATCTGCGTGGCGTTGTAGTTCACGACCTTGCCGGTGTCCGGCTCGATGCCGATGCGGCCCGACAGCGTCTCGAGCGGCCGGCCGTAAAGGTGGAAGTGCAGCGTCGGCTGCTCGCCCACCACGTGGATGCTGTGGATGTCTTCTGGCAGGAACGCGATCGACGTTCCGGGCTGCACCGTGAGCTCGCGGGCCAGGGCCAGCTGCGCCACGGCGGGGTCGCTGCCGTTGTCGGTGCGGCGGTAGACGCGGTTCTCCTCCTGGCCCTCAATGGCCACGATCACGGCCCAGGTGGTGTGGTTGTGCGGAATGGTGGTCTTGCCGGGGTTGATGGAGTTCAGGTAGAGCGCCAGGCCCTCGTCTCCGTCGTCGGCGTTGAGGCGGTAGCGCGTGGAGGCGCCCACGCCGAGGCTCGTGGCGGGTGGCGGAAAGTTTGCCCGGGTGAACAGCGCCTTGCGGGTGGCCAGCTGTTCGAGTCGGCGGGTGATGACTTCAAGTGTGGTGCGGTCCACCGGATGGGTGGCGAGCACCGAGCGGATGTCGGCCAGTGTGTCGGCAATGGCCGACTGGCGTTCGGTGGCGAGCGCGGTTGTGGGGGTCTGGGTCATGGAAACTCCTCGTCGTTAATGGATGGGGGCCGGGTCGGTTCAAAGCGCGAACCGGGCGCTGCGAAAGTCCACCGGCGGCTCGGGCAGCAGCACGGGCGACGGCCGGTTGCGTGCACCCTCGCCGAGCGCCCGGTGCAGGAAGGCGCGGGTGCGCTTGCTGGCCGGGTCGCCGAAGAGGCGCGCGGCCGGGCCATGCTCGACGATCAGGCCGGCCTCGGTGAAGTACACCTCGTCGCTGATCTCCTCGGCGAAGCGCATCTCGTGGGTGACGAGCACGCAAGTCAGGCCGTCGTTCACCAGGTCGCGGATCACGGTCAGCACCTCGCCCACGGTCTCGGGGTCGAGCGCGGAAGTCACCTCGTCGAACAGCATCAGCTCGGGCCGCATGGCCAGCGCGCGGGCAATGGCCACGCGCTGCTGCTGCCCGCCCGAGAGTTCGCCGGGGTAGGCATTCTGCTTGTGGCCCAGGCGCACCTTGTCGAGCAACACGCGCGCCTCGCGTTCTGCCTCGGCGCGGGCTCGGCCGGCCACGCGGGTGGGCGCGATCACCAGGTTCTCCAACACGGTGAGGTGCGGGAACAGGTTGTATTGCTGGAACACGAATCCCACGCGTTTGCGCAGCGCGATGAGCTCGGCCTCGGTGCGCAGCGCATCCACCTGGGTATCGCCCACGCGGATGCTGCCGCGCTGTGGCCGCAACAGGCCGGTGATGCAACGCAGGATGGTCGACTTGCCCGAACCCGAGGGCCCGATGATCGACACGGCCTGGCCGCGCCGCACTTCGACGTCGATGCCTTTCAGCACGGCGTTGGCGCCGAAGGCGAGGTGGACGTCGTGCAGGGCGACGAGGGGCGGCTCCTTCTTCAGGGCGAGGGAGGCGAGAAAGGCGTCGGATGCGGTCATGGCGAGGTGCGGTGTGGTGCGGTTCGTTTGGGCGTTCACAGCCGGCGCTCCAGCGCGCGGGTGGCGCGGGCGATGGGATAGCAGTAGGCGAAGAACAGCGTCAGCAGCGTGAAGTACACGAGGATGGTGAAGTCGGTACGGGCCACCGTGTTGCTGGCGATCTGCGCCGTGTCGACCACGTCGTGCACGCCCACCAGCGAGGCCAGCGAGGTGCTCATGGTGATGCTCGCGTACAGGTTCATCCACGGCGGCAACATGCGGCGCAGGCATTGCGGCAGCACGATCAACCGGAAGATCTCGCTGCGGCGGAAGGCCAGCGACTGCGCGGCCTCCCATTGCGCGCTGGGGATCGACTGGATGGCACCGCGGAAAATCTCGGCCACGTTGGCGCTGGCCGGCAGGGCCAGGCCCAGCACCACCTTGATCCAGTCGGGGAACGGGAAGGTCCACGACACCAGGTGCAGCTCGAACGGGAACACGTAGGTGGTGAAGTAGATCAGCACCAGCACCGGCGCGTTGCGAAACGCCTGCACGTACCAGCGCGTGGCGGTGCGGAGGGCCTTCGAAGGCGACAGCGACACTGCGCCGACGAGCAACCCCACCAACGTGCCGATGGCCATGGCCAGCACGCTGATCTCGACGTTCACCAGCAGGCCGCGCAGCAGCACCGGCAGCCATTTCCAAAGGTGCGTGATGACGGCCGGCGTGCTGCCGGTGGCGGTCCAGAAGGCGACGACGGCGGCCACGCCGAGGGCGGTCAACACCCACGGACTTCGCCATGCGCTGGCTGCCGCAGACGGCGCCACGCCGGTGCCGGGGTTCAGGGTGATTTCACTGGCCATAACCGGGCATCCTCCAGCGGGCTTCGAGCCAGCGGCCCGCCAGGCTCACGAGCCAGGTCAAGAGGCCGAAGTACAGCAGGATCAAGAGCAGCAACTCCAGCACGTTGTCGCGCTGCGTCCAGATCATGATCGACTCGTAGGTCACGTCGCCCACGGCGATGGCCGAGGCGACGGCCGTCATCTTCACCAGGTCGATCAGGTTGTTGACCAGCGACGGCAACGCAAAGCGCACGGCCAGCGGCAGCTCCACCCGCGCCAGCAGTTGCCGCTGCGAGAAGCCGAGCGAACGCGCCGCCTCCAGCGTGATGCGCGGCACCGCTTCGATGCCGGCGCGCAGGGCCTCGGCATGGAACACGCCCTTGTGCAGCGACACGACGATCACCACCCAGACGAAGGGCGTGAGCGGGTTGGCGCCGCCGAGCGGACGCAGTTGTTGCGTGATCAGCATGTTGAGCACGAGGAAGGCGCAGTACAGCTGCACCAGCGTCGGCGTGTTGCGCGTCACCTCCACGAAGGCGCGGGCCGGCTTGGCCAGCCAGGGACGGCCCGAGGTCAACGCGGCGGCGATGGCCACGCCCGCCAGCAGGCTGCCGGGAATGGTCATCAGGCACAGCTCGAGCGTCACGCCGAGGCCGTGCACGAAAGCCTGGCGCTCGGTGGGGTCGAGCGCGAAGGCGTAGTTGAGCCCGAGCGGCTTCAGCGCGGCCACCAGGCCCGAAAGGATGCCGTCGCTCATCCAGTGGCCTCCAGGCTGTGCATTGCGGCGCTCATGCCGCCACGGCTTCGGGCTGTGGCAGCTTCAGGGCGCCGATGGCCCGGGCGATGCGCTGTACCGCGTCTGCCAGCACGGCGTCGCTTGCGGCAATGGAAATGCGGAAATAGGGCGCCAGGCCATAGGCCCCGCCGTCCACCACGGCCACGCCCTCGGCGTCGAGCAGCCAATCGACCACGTCGCTGTCGGAGGTGATGGCGCGGCCGTCGGGCCGAATGCGGCCGATGAGGTCGCCGCAGTTCACGTAGGCGAAGAAGGCGCCTTGCGGCGCAAGCAGCGAGATGCCGGGGATGCGGTTCAGGGCGGTGCTGACCAGGGCGGCGCGGCGCGCATAGGCCGCGCGCGACTCGGTGACGAAGTTCTGGTCCGAGGATGCCAGTGCGGACGCCAGCGCCGCCTGTCCGATCGAATTGGGCGCGCTCGACACCTGCGACTGCACCACCACCATGGCGTCGATCAACGCTTGAGGACCTGCGCCCCAGCCGATGCGCCAACCGGTCATGGCATAGGTCTTCGAAGCCCCATTGACCAGCAGCGTGCGCTCGCGCAGGTCGGGTGCCATCTGCAGCAGGTGCACCGGCGCTTCGGCGGTGAACCAGATGTGCTCGTAGATCTCGTCCCACAGCACCAGCACGCGCGGATGGCGGCGCAGCACTTCGGCCAGGGCCGCCAGCTCGGCGCCCGTGTAGACGGCGCCGCTGGGGTTGCCCGGCGAGTTGAGGATCAGCCAGCGGGTGTGCGGCGTGATGGCGTTTTCCAGCGCCTCTGGCGTGAGCTTGAAGGCGGTGGCCTCGTCCACCGGCACGATCACCGGCGTGCCGTCGTTGATGGCCACGATGTCGGGGAACGACGGCCAGTACGGCGCGGGCAACACCACCTCGTCGCCGGCGTCGAGCGTGGCGGCCAGCGCGTTGTAGATGATCTGCTTGGCGCCGTTGGAAACGATGATCTGCGCCGGCGCATGGTCCAGCGCGTTCTCGCGCCGGTACTTGGCGCTGATGGCGCGGCGCAGTTCGGGCGTGCCGGCCGTCGGCGTGTACTTGGTCTCGCCACGGGCCAGTGCGGCGATGGCGGCCTGCTTGATGGCCGGCGGCGTGTCGAAGTCGGGCTCGCCGGCGGTGAGCACCAGCACGTCGCGGCCTTGCGCAATGAGCGCCGCAGCGCGTGCACTCGCGGCGGCGTTGGCGGAGAGCTTGACGCGCTGCACGCGTCGGGAGAGGGCAAAGGGAGATGGGGTCATGGCATCGCTTTTGAGATGGACAGCAGGGCGCTGGTTGTGGGTTGCAGCGGTGCGAGGTTGCACGATCGATGCGAGAAACATAGCGGAACCGGCTCCGCCGGGCCGCAGGTGTTGCCCCCTGCGAGGGGGTGGGCGAAGCAACACGAAGTGCGCGAAGACTGGCGGTGTTTCATGTCGCCAATACCTTGCCCGGGTTGAGCAAACCGAGCGGGTCGAGCGCCTGCTTCAGGCGGCGCATCAGGTCCAGCTCGACCTCGCTCTTGTAGCGCGGCAACACGTCGCGCTTGAGCTGGCCGATACCGTGCTCCGCGCTGATCGAGCCGCCGTGGGCATGCACGCTGTCGTGCACCGTTTCGTGGACCGCGTCTTCCTGCGCGAACAGGGCGTCGATGGATTGCCCTGGCGCATGCGACACGTTGTAGTGCAGGTTGCCGTCGCCGAGGTGGCCGAATGCCACCGGCCGCACGCCGGGGAAGCGCGCTTCCAGCGCCTCGGCCGTGGCTTTCAGGAAGGCCGGAATGCGCGAGATCGGCACCGACACATCGTGCTTGATGTTGCGGCCGTCGCGCCGCTGCGCTTCGCCCAGCGCCTCGTGCCGCAGGCGCCACAGGCCCTGGCTTTGCTGCAGGCTTTCGGCGATGGTGGCGTCGGTCACCAGGCCGTCTTCGAACGACTGCCCGACCACGGCCTCGAAGCGCTCGCGCGCATGGGCCTCGCCTTCGGTGTCGGAGAGTTCGATCAGTGCGTACCAGGGCGCAGCCAGCGATTCCAGCGGAATCTTCTGTTCCGGGAGGTGCGTGGCGATCAGCTTGAGCACTGTGTCCGACAGCAGCTCGAAGGCCGTCAGCCCGGCGCCGAAGCCGGCCCGCGCCCGCGACAGGAAGGCCACCGCGTCGCCGATGCACGGAAACGCCAGCAGCGCCGTGTGCTGCGCCGCGGGCAGCGGAAACAGCTTGAGCGTGGCCGCGGTGATGATGCCCAGCGTGCCCTCGCTGCCGATGTAGAGGTCGCGCAGCGCGTAGCCGGTGTTGTCCTTGCGCAGGCCGCGCAGGCCATGCCAGACCCGGCCTTCGGCGGTGACCACCTCGAGCCCGAGCGTCAGCTCCCGCATATTGCCGTAGCGCAGCACCTGCGTGCCGCCGGCGTTGGTGCCCAGGTTGCCGCCGATGGTGCAGCTGCCCTCGGAGCCCAGGCTCAGCGGGAACAGCCGGCCGGCGTCGAGCGCGGCCTTCTGCACGTTGGCCAGCACGGCGCCGGCTTCCACGGTGATGGTGTCGTTGTCGGTATCGACCGCGCGCACCTGGTCGAGCCGGCCCAGGGACAGCAGCACGGCCTGGCCGGTGGCGTCCGGCGTGGCCGCGCCCATGAGGCCGGTGTTGCCGCCCTGGGGCACCAGCGGCGTGCGGTGTTCGAAGCACAGGCGCACCACCCGGGCCACTTCGTCGGTGTTGGCGGGCCGCACCACGGCCAGCGCGCGGCCGGTGAGGCGGCGGTGATGGTCGGTCAAAAAGACGGCGGCGTCTGTGCCGGTGAGCACGTGGGCCGGGCCGACGGTGTCGCGCAGGAGGTCAACGAAGAGTGACATGGGATGGTGGCCGTCGTGGAGCGCCGTGGCGGGCGCTAGCGGCTTTTGGCGTGAGGGTGGACCGCTCAACGAGTGGGAACGCTGCGCCAACGGTCTTGCCTGCGGGCTGAGCAATGGCCATTACGGGATGGATGGAAAGGCACTTCGACAAGCTCAGTGCGAACGGAGATTGGCCCCATTTCGACCGGCTCCGTGCGTACGGTGTGAGATGCGCCGCCAGAACTGCCCCAAGCACCGTTCGTGCTGAGCCTGTCGAAGCATTGGCGCCGGGGGGCGAGCACTTCGACAAGCTCAGTACGAACGGAGATTGGGCCGACTGCGACAAGCCCAGCGCGTAAGGAGATTGGCCCCACTTCGACGAGCTCAGTGCGTACGGTGTGAGGTGCGCCGCCAGAACTGCCCCAAGCACCGTTCGTGCAGAGCCTGACGAAGCATTGGCGCCGGGGGGCGAGCACTTTGACAGGCTCAGCACGAAAGGAGATTGGGCCGACTGCGACAAGCCCAGCGCGTAAGGAGATTGGGCCGACTTCGACAAGCTCAGTACGAACGGAGATTGGGTCGACTGCGACAAGCTCAGCACGCACAGTGATGGGACCCACTTCGACTAGCTCCGTGCGTACGGTGTGCGGTGCGCTGCTGGAACTATCCCAAGCTCCGTTCGTGCTGAGCCTGTCGAAGCATTGGGGCCGGTGGACGCGCACTTCGACAAGCACGGCCCGGACGGGGTTCTATGCGACTTCGAAAACCGCGCTGCATGGTCACCGCCATCGCTGCCGGCTCTCATTTCACATCCGCCTCAAACGGCGCGCGGTCGAACTTCCCCTGCTTCGCTTTCTGGCTAGCGGCCACGAAGTAGCCGTCAGGTACGCCGTATTTCTTTGCCAGGCCAACCAGCGTGCCGGCCCGGTGCCAGTCCTGGATCGCCTTGTCGACATAGGCCTGCGTGTCGGCCTCGTTGCGGCGCGTCCAGACCACGGTGGGCGAGGGAATCAACTGGTCGTCCGTCGCCAGCTTGAAGTCCTTCCACTCGGCCGCGCTGGCGCCGTTGAGCGTCTGCAGCATCGCCGGCTGGATGTGCACCGAAGCCGCGCAGGTGCCGCCCTTCAGCGCCAGCAGCGACTCGGGAATGCCCTTCAGGCCCTTGACCACGGCGCCGTAGGTCTCCTGCAGCGGCCGTGCGAAGTTGCTGCCCTGCGAGACGCAGGCCACCTTGCCGCGCAGGTCTTCCCACTTGGTGATGCCGCTGTTCCTGGCGACGATGGCGGCGCCGCCGACCAGGTTGTACGGCGTGGGCGCGAAGCTCAGGATCTCGCTGCGCTCCTGCGTCCACTGGATGTTGGCGATCAGCAGGTCGACCTTGCCGGCCTGCAGGAACTGCACGCGCGTCGACGCATGCACCGGCACCACTTCGAGCTCGACGCCGAGGCGCTTGGCGATGTCGCGGGCCAGATCGGTCTGGAAGCCACCGATCTTGCCAGTGCCCGTGTCGAGCAGGCCGAAGGGCGGCTCGGGTGCGTCCACGCCGACGGCGAGCTTGCCGCGCTGTTTGATCTTGTCGAGAGTGGCATCGGCATGGGCGGCGCCGAACACGCCGGCCAAAAGACCGATGGACACGAGGGTGCGGAGGGAGGATTGCAATTTCATGGCAAGGCTTTTTCAGCCCGCGGCTTGGCGGGCGTTGATCTAAACGACGAAGCGGCGCGGGCTTAGAGCCCGGCCTTGAATTTGGCCTGCAGCTCGGGCAGCAGCGGCTGCGGCGGCTCAATGCCCAGGCGCTTCTCGGTGGCGATCAGCCAGCCTGTGCGGTGCCAGTCCTGGATCACCTTGTCGACGGCGGCGATGGTGTCCTGCTCACCCTTGCGCGTCCACACCACCGAAGGCGCGGCCAGCAGCTCGGTGGCGATGGGCGCGGCATAGGCGGTCCATTCGTTGCCGCGCAAGGTGGGGTGGATCAAGATGGCGTCGTGCACCGCCGCGACGCAGTTGCCGCCGCGCAGCGCCAGCAGCGAGTCGGAAGATGACTTGTAGCCGTGCACTTCCGCGCCGTAGTCGCTGGCCAGCGGCTTGGCGAAGCTGCTGCCCTGCGACACGCAAACCGACTTGCCGCGCAGGTCTTCCCACTTGGCGATGCCGCTGGTCTTGAGCACGGCCGCCGTGCCGCCCACGCGGTAGAAAGGCGTGGGTGCGTAGCCGAGGATTTCGGCGCGGTCCGGGTTCAACTCCATCGACGCGATCAGCAGGTCGACCTTGCCGCCTTGCAGGAACTGCACGCGGTTCGGCGTCTGCACCTGCACCAGGTCGACCTCGGCACCCAGGCCCTTGGCCAATGCGCGGGCCAGTTCCGGGTTCCAGCCGATGAGTTGTTGCGTGGCCGGATCGATCGAGCCGAACAGCCCGCCGTTGACCAGCACACCGATGCTGACCTTGCCCCGTTGCTTGATCTTGTCGAGCGTGGCGTCGGCGTGGGCCGTGCCGGCGGACCACGCCAGCAAGCAGGCTGCCACGGCGATGATGGGGCGGGTTGAAGAAGAACGAAGCGAAGCTTGAAGCAAGAGGTGGCGCATGAAACAGACCCGTGGTCAAAGGACAGAAAGGTCTATCTTTGGCCGGGCCGCGTCTGGCGACAACGAAGTTTTCCAGATATCGATATGCGGCCCGTACGGCTTCACGGCGTCGCAGAGGGCCGGCGGCGCGCCTGCGCCGGCGGCTCAGGCCGTGGTTTCAACCGTGGCCGCGGCGACCCGGTTTCGCCCCGCCTGCTTGGCCCGGTACATCGCCGCATCGGCCTGCGACAGCAGGCGTTGCAGGGCCAGGCCGTGGGTCGCCGAGTCGGCCATGCCCAGGCTGGCGGTGACGAGCACCGGCACCTCGGCAGGGCTGTTGACCGGCGTGAGCGCGATCACCTCGCGCAGGCGTTCGGCCAGCCGCATGCCCTGGACCTCGTCGCAATGGCTCAGCAGCACCACGAATTCCTCGCCGCCGAAGCGGGCGGCCAGGTCGCCCAGGCGCAGGGCGGAGCGCACGGCGTTCGCCACCGCCACCAGCGCCTCGTCGCCGAAGGCATGGCCGCGGGTGTCGTTCAGTTGCTTGAACCGGTCGATGTCGAGCACCACCACGGCCACGCCGAAGCCGAGCCGGCGGGCCTGCGCCACCACGGCGTCGGCCGCGGCGAAGAAGGCACGGCGGTTGGGCAGGCCGGTCAGGAAGTCGGTGCTCGACTGCGCCTGCAACTGCGTGATGAGCGCGTCGCGTTCGCGCTCCAGCACCTCGCGCTGGCGGGTCTGCACCTGCAGCGCCCGGGCGGCGCCGATGACGGCGGCGATCTCGTCGTCGACCGGTGCGGTCGGCAGGAGCGCATCCGTCGGACTTTCGGCCAGCGCCTTGAGGGCACGGGTGGTCTGGACCAGCGGCCGCAGCACGCGGCGGTGGACCAGCAGCACCGCGCCGCCCAGCACCAGCAGCAGGGCCGCCGAGCCGGCAACCACCCAGGCCAGCACCCGCACGGCGCGGTCGTTCTCGGCATGGGCCTCCGCCATGGCCTGGTCCAGCAGCACGTTGCGCAGGTTGAGGATGGTGTTCATCTGCGGCACATACATCGCGGCGAACGCGGCGGGGTCGAGGCCATAGCGGCCGTCGGTCTTGCCGGCGGCGATGACGTTGGCCAGCAACTGGCCCGCCCCCTCGAAATACTGGATCCGCACCTGGCGCCAGGCTTCGGCCATCGCGGCGGGCTGGCCGGGCATCAGCAGGCGCAGTTCGATGAGGGCGCGCAGCCCGGCGATGCGCCCGCGGGTCTGCTCGATGTCGGTGGCCTCCTGCGGCGAGAACGGCAACTGGCGGGCCAGGCCGGCGGTGAAGTGCGAGCCCAGCAGGCCGGCGTGCTCGCGCAGTTCGCTGCTGAGCCGGGCGGCCTGTACCGCATCACCGAGCTCGGGGTAGGCCTGCTGCGCCTGTTTGGTCAGCAGGCTCGAGACCGGCGCGAGCAGCGGCACGACCGCCACCATGCCGTAGACGGCGTTGCGAATGGCCTGGGGCGGGCGATCTCTCTGTGGCAATGCCAGGGCGCCGTCGACCGCGCTGCGGGCCTGGCCAAGGACGCTCCGGGCCTGCGCCATCTGGCGCGCGGCATCGCTGGCCACAGGCAACACCGCTTGCAGGTCGGCAAAGGCGCGGTCCGTGCGTTCGCGGGCCCGGTCCAGGGCCTGGCGCAGCAGGGGCGTCAGCGGGGCGTCGGCGCCGAGCGCACCGTTGGCAGGCCCGCGTTCGCGCGAGACCATTTCAGCCGCCAGCAGGGCGAGGCGCAGGTGGGTGACCGCCTGCAGGCTCGCGCGGGACGCCGACAGCGAGCGCCATTCCGTCATGGCCGTTCGGCCGACCAGGGCCAGTGTCGCCACCACGAGGAGCGCCGCCAGCCAGCCCAGCAGGCGGCTCAGCGACATGTGGGCCCCACCCCGGCGGGGCGTGTGCCCCTGGTCGGTGGCGTGGCGCGCCATGCGGCGCCCGGTGCGAGACTGGGTGAGGACTTCATTGTTATTCTGCTTTCGCATGCGCCGCTCCCTGCGCATGACCGGATGGGATGGCGACATTGTCGAGCACTTCCCGGCGACCAGCGGCGTCATCCGGCGGTCAAATTTCCGGCCATATCTGTGCGCTCGCCAGCCCAAATGGCTGCGGGCGTGGCACCCCGTCCCGCAGGGGCGCGAGCAATTTCAGCGGTCGATGACCAGCAGCGTGCCGTGGCTGCCCGCGGCGACGGCATGCGAGGTGCCGGCCGGCACGATGCAGAGTTCGCCGGCCTCGACGCAAACCATCTCCTGGCCCAGCACCAGGTTCATCCGGCCCTCCAGCACCAGGAGGGCTTCGTCGAAATCATGGCTCTCGGAAGGGTAGGCGGTGCTTTCCATGCGCAGCAGCTTGATGCTCGCGCCGCCGGCCTGCCCCATGCGGGTGGAACGCCAGGCCGCGGGCAGGGCCGCGGCGATGGCGGGCAGGTTGATCTTGGTCATCGGAAGAGGCGAGGCAGTGAGTGCCTCGCAGTCTCTCACGACCTGCAGGGCGCTATGAACGACCGGCCGTCGCCGTCGCGTCCGGCAGGTCGAACACCGCCAGTTCGTCCGGCGCGCACTGGGCGATCAGGCCGGTCTCCCAGGCCAGGTAGCGCCGTGCCGCGGCCAGATTGCCGTCGTGGCGGTCGTGCACGAAGAACAGGTAGTCGATGGCCTCCGTGTCGGCCGGCAGGTCCGGCGTGGCGGCCATCGGCAGGCCGGCCGCCTGCCAAGTGGCGAGCGAGGACCAGCGCAGGTCGCGCCAGCCGGCCTCCTGCAGGTCGAGGGCGGCGATGCGGGCCTGCCAGGCCTCCGGCGCGAGCAGCAGCATCGGCCGGCCGGGCCGGCCATGGGCCAGGGCGTCGGCGACGAGCCGGACCCGGGTGGACCACACCGCGCCGGCCGCATGCTGACGGCGGTACGCCATGGACGCCTGCAGGTCGAGCACCAGCGGGGCCTGGCGCGCCACCCAGGCGGCGAGTTCGCCGGCGTTCACCTCCGGCACCGCGGCACCGGCCGCTGGCAGGGGCCCAGGTGCCACACGCACGGCGGCCTGCACGCCGCCTTCGACCACCGCGGTGTCGAAGCCCAGCCGGCGCAGCCAGGCGGCCACCACCGGCGCGCGCACCGCCTCGTCGTCCAGCAACAGGGCGCGGCTGCGGCGCACGCCGATGCGCTGATCGGTGGCCTGCAGCAACTGGCCGCCCGGCGCATGCACCGCGCCCGCCAGCGTACCTGCGGCGAATTCCTCGGCGCTGCGCACGTCGAG
>JAQGNA010000147.1 GCA_028292075.1 Rhodoferax sp.
TACCGGGCCGTGCTGGCCGGCCTGTTCGCACGGCAGTTCGGGCTCGGCCTCGCGCCCTTGCAGCGGGTGTTCGCCGGCGTGGCCCCGCGCGACCTGCAACTGCTGTAGCCCGGCACTCCTCGCGACGGCGCACGCGCATTGGGCCGCCGGGCGGTTAGAGTCGGGCTTCATCCCTACTGTCGACCGCCCCGATCCCCCATGAAACCACCCGCCAGACTGCAGACACTCATCGAAGAAGGACTCATCGACACCGTGGTGCGCCAGCTCATGAGCGGCAAGGAGGCCATGGTGTACGTGGTGCGCATCGGCGAAGAGACCCGCTGCGCCAAGGTCTACAAGGAGGCCACGCAGCGCAGCTTTCGCCAGGCGGTCGACTACACCGAAAACCGCAAGGTGAAGAACTCGCGCCAGGGCCGGGCCATGGCCAAGGGCACGAAGTTCGGCCGCCAGGCGCAAGAGGCGGCCTGGCAGAGTGCCGAGGTCGATGCCCTCTACCGCCTGGCCGACGCCGGCGTGCGCGTGCCGCGGCCCTACAACTTCTTCGAGGGCGTGCTGCTGATGGAGCTGGTGACCGACGCCGCCGGCGACGCCGCGCCGCGGCTGAACGACGTGGTCTTCACGCCCGAGGACGCCCGCCGCCACCATGCCACGCTGCTTGCCGAGGTCGTGCGCATGCTGTGTGCAGGCGTCGTGCACGGCGACCTGTCCGAGTTCAACATTCTCCTGGCGGCGGACGGCCCGGTCATCATCGACCTGCCGCAGGCCGTGGACGCCGCCGGCAACAACCATGCGCAGCGAATGCTGTTGCGCGACGTGGGCAATCTCGCCGCCTTCTTTGGCCAGTTTGCGCCGGAGCTCCAGGCGACGGCCTATGGTCCGGAAATCTGGAGCCTCTACCAGGGCGGCTTGCTGCAGAACGACACGCCGCTCACCGGT
The DNA here is from genome assembly GCA_028292075.1 of Rhodoferax sp. The sequence continues at coordinate 937 of JAQGNA010000147.1, forward strand.
CGCTTCGCGCAGGCCGCCGGCGCCGTCGACATGGGCGGCGTGTTGCGCGAGATCGATGCCGCCCGCGACGAGGAAGCGGCGCGCCAGTTGCGCATGCAGGCGAGCCGCTAGCAGCGCCACAGGCCGGGCCGAACCGCATCCGGCCGGAACCGGATACGATGACACGCCATCGACCACGGCGTGACCCGCTTCCCTTGCACTGCGCAGGAACGGCGCGCACCGATCCACCAACGAGGACCCCAACTTTGCGGATCCAGCGTGCCATCGAAACCATGGGCAAGCGCGCCACCGCGATGCTGGCCTTTCTCTCAGTGCTCGCACTGGCCTCGCTTGCGGCACTGCTGCTGGCCCTTCAACGAGCCGCGGGCGCGGGGATTTCGAGGCCCCTGCCGAACGCCGTATGGCTGGCGGCCGCCGCCATTGCGGCCTGTGGCGTGGGAACGGCACTGACGGCGTTCGCCTGGCACCGCTTGCTACGGCGTCGGGCGTGGGAGCCGCTGGCCGCCTTCGAAGCGGACCTCGCGCAGTGTGCCGCAAGCGGCCAGGCGCCCGCGCTGCCGCCGGGCATGCCCGATGACGAAGTGCGGGCCATGACCGAGGCGGCTGTCGAAGCCCTCGGCCGGGCCCTGCGCGATGCCGCCGAGCGCCGCGAGGCCCAGGTACAGATCGAGGCCGCGCGCGAAGAATTCATCGGCATGTCCGACTCCCTGCCACTGGCCATCTACCAGGTGGAAGGCGGCCCCGGCGGCTATCAGAAATTCGTTTTTGTGAGCAACCGCGTGGAGGCAGTGCTTGGCGTGACGGCGCAGGAAATCCTCGCCGATCCGGCTGCGCGCCTGCGGCATGTGGTGCCGGACGATGCGAGCTCGCTGATTGCCCACAGCGCCTCGATGATCGACCGCATGCGCAAGGAGGGACGCGAGGCGGCGTTCGAGGCCGAGATGCGGTTGATGCGAAACGGAGAGGAACGCTGGGTGCGCGCCTACTCCATGCCGATCCGCGTCATGGCCAACGGCGTATCGCTCTGGAGCGGCTACTACGAGGACATCACCGAGCGCAAGCTCGCGGCGCTGCAGCTGCAGATGGCGCATGAGGAACAGCGCGCGATCCTGGAGTCGGCCATGGTCGGCATCGCCTTCGAATGCGATGGCGTCATCCAGCGTGGCAATGCGCAGCTGGACCACCTTTTTGCCGCCCCGCCGGGAGGGATGCGCGGTGTGCAGCTCGCCACGCTCCGGACCATCCCCCTGCCCTACGACCCGATGGCCGGCACGGCAGCCGAAAAGCTGCAGCGCGGCGAGCTGGTGCACATTCCCGAGCAACGGCTTCGGCGGCTCGACGGCTCGGCGTTCTGGGCGCAACTGAGTGCCACCGCCGTCCATGCGAGCGACCCGCGGCGCGGGAACATCTGGATGGTCGAGGACGTGAGCGATCGCCATGACAACACCGTCGCCCTGGTGCTGGCGAAGGAACTCGCCGAACAGGCGGCCCAGGCCAAGGCCGACTTTCTGGCGAACATGAGCCACGAGATCCGGACACCGCTGAACGCCGTCATCGGCATGAGCCACCTGCTGCGCAAGACCGAGCTGACGACGCGGCAGCAAGACCATCTGAAGAAGATTCAGGACAGCAGCCGGCATCTGCTGGGCGTGATCAACGACGTGCTCGACTTCTCGAAGATCGACTCGGGCCAGATGACCGTGGAACGCAATGCATTCGACCTTTCGCAGCTGCTGGAGCGCGTGACCGGCATGGTGCTGGAGAAGGCGCGGCAGAAGCGGCTCGAACTGATGGTCGACATCGCACCGGACGTTCCGCTGGACATCGAAGGCGACGAACTCCGGCTTGGCCAGATCCTCGTCAACTATGCCAACAACGCCGTCAAGTTCACCGAAGCCGGCGAGGTGGCGGTGAAGGTGACGGTGGCCTCGCGCGGCGGCGACGAGGTGCTGCTGCGCTTCACCGTGACCGACTCGGGCATCGGCCTGACGCCGGAGCAGATCGCCGGCCTGTTCAAAAGTTTCGCCCAGGCCGACACCTCCACCACGCGCCGCTTTGGCGGCACCGGGCTGGGCCTGGCCATCAGCAGGCGGCTGGCCGAACTCATGGGCGGCGAGGCGGGCGTGGACAGCCAGCCTGGCGAGGGCAGCCGCTTCTGGTTCACCGTGCGCGTGCACGCCCGCTCTGCCCAGTCCTCAGCCGATGACCGGACCAAGGCCTTTACCGGACATGCTGCCTGGGTGGTCGACGACCATGCCGCCGCCCGCGACCTGTTGGCCGGGCTGCTGGCACGGCTCGGCATGACGGTGCGCAGCTTCGCCTCCGGCGCCGACGCACTGGCGCACCTGCAGCGGCCGGCCGACGGCATGCCGGCCTTGCCCTCCGTCGTGCTGATCGACGATGACATGCCCGGGTGGGACGGCCTGCGCACCCTGCAGACGCTGCGGGCGGCACAGGCGGCACAGACGGTACAGGCGGCACAGACCGCCGGTGCCGCGCCGGCGCCGCACTGGGTGATGACCAGTGCCGAACCGGCCGAGGCGCTGCTGGAACGGATCGACGGCCCGGCGCTGCCGCAGGTGCTGGCCAAACCCGTGCACCTGTCGGCACTGCGGCGCCTGCTGGGCACCCTGCTGGACCAGGACACGGCGGAAGCGTCGGAAGCCGTGAAAGCGGCGAGCGAGGCAACGGCGGCATCGGCGACACGAGGCAGGGGCGAGGCGTTGCAGGGTTGGCGCAGCCTTGCCGACCCGGGCGGCGCACAGCCCCGTGCCGTGCTGGCCGGATTGCGGGTGCTGCTGGTCGAAGACAACGACATCAACCAGGAAGTCGCCATTGCCCTTCTGGAAGAAGTGGGCTGCCAGGTGGAGGTGGCGGACAACGGCGAACAGGCCGTGGCCAGCGTCGGCCGGCACGACCACGACGTGGTGCTGATGGACATGC
>JAQGNA010000168.1 GCA_028292075.1 Rhodoferax sp.
TCGGAGTTTTTCTACGCGACCCACCTGCTGAGCCAGGCCGAGCGAGAAGGCGCACGGGTCTTCAACAAGCCGGCGGCCCTGCGCGACCACCCCGAGAAGCTGGCGATCATGGAGTTCCCGCAGTTCATCGGGCCGACCATCGTGACCCGCAGCGCCGACGACATCCGCCAGTTCCATGCCGAGCACCGGGACATCATCCTGAAGCCGCTCGACGGCATGGGCGGCGCCGGCATCTTCCGGGTGAAGGAAGACGGCCTGAACCTGGGCGCGATCACCGAGACGCTGAACCGGTTCGGCGCGCAAAGCGTGATGGTGCAGAAGTTTCTGCCCGAGATCGTCCATGGCGACAAGCGCGTGCTCGTGATCGGCGGCAAGCCGGTGCCGTACTGCCTGGCCCGCATTCCGCAGGGCGGCGAGGTGCGGGGCAACCTGGCTGCCGGCGGCAAGGGCGTGGCCCAGCCGCTGTCGCCGCGCGACCGCGAAATTGCCGAAACGCTCGGCCCCATCCTGGCGGCGCGCGGGCTGCTGCTGGCCGGCATCGACGTGATCGGCGACTGCGTCACCGAGATCAACGTGACCAGCCCGACCTGCTTCCAGGAGATCTTCGACCAGACCGGCTGCGACGTGGCCGCCCTGTTCATCGACGCGCTGGAGGCCGCTCTCGCCACCCCCAACGCCTGATCCGCACCACCACAGGACATCTCCCTCCCATGAAAATCCACTTCTCCCCCGCCTCGCCCTTCGTCCGCAAATGCCTGGTGGCGGCGCATGAGCTCGGCGTGGCCGACCGCATCGAGCAAATGCCTGCGGCGGCCCATCCGGTGAACCGCAATCCGGTCATCGTCGAAAGCAATCCGCTCGGCCAGGTGCCGACCTTCTTTACCGATGACGGCACCGTGCTGTTCGACAGCGCGGTGATCGTCGAGTACCTGGACACGAGTTTCGGCGGCGCCCTGCTGCCCCCGGCAGGGCCGCTGCGCTGGCAGGTGCTCACCGAACACGCCCTGGCCGACGGCATGCTCGGCGCGCTGCTGCTGGCCCGCTACGAAGTGGCGGTACGGCCAGAGCCACTGCGCTGGACGGCCTGGACCGATGGGCAGCTCGACAAGGTGTGGGCCGGCCTGCGCTGGCTGGAGCAGGCGGCGCCGGGCTTCGGCGACCGCGTCGACATGGCCACCATCGGCTTCGGCTGCACGCTGGGCTACCTCGATTTCCGCTTTGGTGAATTCGACTGGCGGGAGGGCGCACCCGCGGCGGCGGCATGGTTCACGTCTTTCAGTGAACGGCCTTTGATGCAGGCGACTTTCCCCCGCGCCTGAGGCGCAGGGCGGTCGGCAAGGCCTGCCGTACCCCGCGGCCGGCTCAGGCCTGCAGCGCGCCGTCCACGAACACCTTCAACTCACCGGGCGCGAAGGCCGTCCAGGCCTCGTCGGTGGTGAGCGGCGTGGTCACCACCACGGCCACGCGGTCCTGCGGCGTGGTGTTGCGCGCGAAGTCCACGGTCATGTCTTCGTCGGTCAGGTGGGCATGGGCGAAGGGGTGCTTTCGCTCTACATAGTGCAGGTTCGTGGACGCATGGGCCCACAGCGCCTGGCCGTTCGAAAGCATGAAGTTGAAGGTGCCGTGGCGGGCGATGCGGGCGGCCAGTTCGCGCAGCGTGATGGTGAGTTCGGCGATGGACGGCACGCCGGCATGTGACTTCGCCAGCTCCTGCATGATCCAGCAGAAGGCGCGTTCGCTGTCGGTGCTGCCGACCGGACGGAAGCCGGCATGCAGCCGCGGCTCGAAATCCTTCAGGTCGCCGTTGTGCGCGAACACCCAGTACCGGCCCCACAGCTCGCGCACGAAGGGGTGGCAGTTCTCCAGCGCCACCACACCCTGCGTGGCCTTGCGGATGTGCGAGATGACGTTCTTGCTCTTGATCGGATAGCGCCGGATCAACTCGGCCACCGGCGACGCGCAGGCCGGCTGGTGATCGACGAAGTGCCTGAGACCCGCGCCCTCGAAGAACGCAATGCCCCAGCCATCGGCATGGTGGTCGGTCCGCCCGCCGCGCTCGGCAAAGCCGGTAAAGCTGAACACCACGTCGGTGGGCGTATTGCAGTTCATTCCGAGGAGTTGGCACATGGCCGCACTGTACCTGCGTAGACCGGCCCCAGCGCCTCGGCACACCCGTCCGTCGACCGGTGCGCGCCTCGCTTCAGTCCGCTTGACGGGGTTCGGACCAAAGCACGCCGCCGGTGGCCCAATTGTGGCGAGCGATGTCCGTGATGAGGATGTCGACCGACTCGGGCGCGCCGCCCAGGATCTCGACGGAAACGCGAGTGATCTCGGCGACCAGCCGCTTCTTCTGTTCGATGGTGCGGCCTTCCATCATTTCGATGTGGTACGTGGGCATGGTGGTTTCTCCAGAAAATGATTGCAACGAAATGAAAGCGCCCGGACGCCTCAGATTTCACGGCGCCCCGCCGCACATCGGCTACAGATGCAGGCCAGGCCACGTGCCGACGATGGCAGCTGCGCCAACACCTGCCGCGGAATCGGCGTGGCCATGCACCAGCAGGGCGGCTGCGGCTCGCCGGTGGCGCGCTCCGCCTCGGCGGCGCAGGCATTGCCTTCGCCGCACAGCGGACAACGGGTCGGGTCGACCGCCGCATCGGCGGGCACGGGTGAAACAGGAGCTTGCATCAGAGATTGATCGGCGAAAACGGGAGCAATGGCACTGTAGCCGCACCACACTCATCTAGGGATTCCGTGGATCAATTCTGCTGGCGCAACGCTAAACTAGCGAACTTGTGAGATTTTTCCTACATCAGGAGAATCGCAGGGGCGTTGGGACAACCGCAGATGAAGACAGGTCACAAGAACCGAAGCACATGGGCCGCAAGCGCCCTGGTTTCGGCCATGACCCTGGCCTCCCTGTTTCACACAGCCAATGCGGCCCCTACCGCGCACCCTGGCAGCGCTGCGACCAGCGACGCCGACGACGCGCCCGACCCGATCGACACGCCCGGCCTGCCGGCCCTGCCCAGGGCTTTGAACCTGCAGTCCACCGGCAATGCGGAGCGCGGCTCTGGCGCGTCTGGCCTGGCCGCCGCCACGGCGTCGCCGGCCAAGCCGGCGACAACCGCCACCACGCCACCTCTCGCGGACATCGGGCGCACGGTGCGCGACGTCGCCAGGCCCATCCTCGAGGAAGTGGCGCATTCCGAAGTGGTGGAGGCGGTGCGTTCGCTCGACACCCGCGGCGACGGTCATGGCGGAAACGGCCTCGCGTCGGCGGAACAGGACGCCGCCAACCGCGACCCATCGGCACGCCGTCGCAATTGGGACGGCACCGGCCAGACCCAGGCGGCCGAAAACCAAAGCCCCGCCGCCGCTGCACAAGACCCAGGCCAGAGCAAGGCCCGTGCTGCGCAGTTGATGAGCAGCCTGATCGACGAGGTGACGCCCTGGGTGTTCGGCGCGGCAGTGCTCTATGTGCTGGCCTACATGGCCAAGTTCTGGCTTGCCGTTCGGCGGCGCAACATGCAACGCCGCATCGAACGGCGCCGGCGCAAGACGCACCGGACGATGCGCCCTGGCTCTAGACGCAGCCCGCCCGAAGGCTGACCGTCAGGCCGGCCTGGCCTCGGAGGTTCTCTCTCACCTTGTCAGGCCGTACCGGCCTTGACCTTCAACCTCCAGGCGTGCAACAGCGGCTCGGTGTAGCCGCTCGGCTGCTCCAGCCCATTGAACACCAGATCGCAGGCCGCCCGGTAGGCCGCCGATTTCTCGAAGTTGCCCGCCATCTTGCGGTACAGCGGATCGCCGGCGTTCTGGCCGTCGACCACCGCGGCCATGCGCTCGAAGGTTTCCTTCACCTGCGCTTCGGTCACCACGCCGTGCAGCAGCCAGTGGCTCATGTGCTGGCTGCTGATGCGCAGCGTGGCGCGGTCTTCCATCAGGCCGACATTGTGGATGTCGGGCACCTTGGAGCAGCCCACACCCTGGTCGATCCAGCGCACCACGTAGCCCAGGATGCCCTGCGCAGTGTTGTCGAGCTCCTGCTGCTTGTCGGCTTCGGTCCAGTTCGGCGTGGCGGTGACCGGAACCTGCAGCAGCGCGTCGAGCAGGCCATCGT
>JAQGNA010000177.1 GCA_028292075.1 Rhodoferax sp.
CAAGCGCCGCGCCGCCGATCAGGTGCGCGACTCGGCCGCCGAGCTGCTCAACATCTACGCCCGCCGCGCCGCGCGGGAGGGCCATGCGTTCCGCTATTCGCCGAACGACTACGAGACCTTCGCCAACGACTTCGGCTTTGAGGAAACGGCCGACCAGCGCGGCGCGATCCACGCCGTCATCCAGGACATGATCAGCCCGCGGCCGATGGACCGGCTGGTCTGCGGCGACGTCGGCTTCGGCAAGACCGAGGTTGCGCTGCGAGCCGCCTTCATCGCGGTCACGGGCGGCAAGCAGGTCGCCTTCCTCGCGCCGACCACGCTGCTGGCCGAGCAGCACTTCCAGACCCTGACCGACCGCTTCAGCAAGTGGCCGGTGAAGATCGCCGAGATGAGCCGATTCAGGTCCGGCAAGGAGATCACCGCCGCGCTCAAGGGCGTGGCCGACGGCAGCGTCGACATCGTGGTGGGCACGCACAAGCTGCTCAGCCAGGGCACGCACTTCAAGAATCTTGGGCTGCTGATCATCGACGAGGAGCACCGGTTCGGGGTGCGCCACAAGGAGCAGATGAAGGCCTTGCGGGCCGAGGTCGACGTGCTCACGCTCACCGCCACGCCGATCCCGCGCACGCTGGGCATGGCGCTCGAAGGCTTGCGCGACCTGAGCGTGATCGCCACCGCGCCGCAGCGCCGGCTGGCGATCAAGACCTTCGTCCGCAGCGAGAGCAACGGCGTGATCCGCGAAGCCGTGCTGCGCGAGCTGAAGCGCGGTGGCCAGGTGTACTTTCTGCACAACGAGGTCGAGACCATCCAGAACCGGCGCCAGAAGCTGGAGGAACTGTTGCCCGAGGCCCGCATCGCCGTGGCCCACGGCCAGATGCCGGAGCGGCAACTCGAGGCGGTGATGCGCGACTTCATCGCCCAGCGCAGCAACCTGCTGCTGTGCTCGACCATCATCGAGACCGGCATCGACGTGCCCAGCGCCAACACCATCGTGATGGCCCGTGCCGACAAGTTCGGACTGGCGCAGCTGCACCAACTGCGCGGCCGCGTGGGCCGCAGCCATCACCAGGCCTATGCCTACCTCATGGTGCCCGACCTCGAAGGCCTGACCAAGCACGCGAGCCAGCGGCTCGAGGCGATCCAGCAGATGGAGGAACTCGGCTCGGGCTTCTACCTGGCGATGCACGATCTGGAGATCCGTGGCGCCGGCGAAGTGCTGGGCGAGAACCAGAGCGGCAACATGCTGGAGGTGGGCTTCCAGCTCTACAACGAGATGCTGAACGAGGCCGTGCGCTGCCTCAAGGCAGGCATCGAACCCGACCTGCTGAGCCCGCTGAACGCGACGACCGAGATCAACCTGCACGCCCCCGCTTTGCTGCCGGACGACTACTGCGGCGACGTGCACCTGCGTCTGAGTTTCTACAAGAAGCTGGCCACGGCCAAGACAACGGACCAGATCGATGGATTGCTCGAAGAAATTGTTGATCGCTTCGGAAAGCTGCCGCCCCAGGCACAGACGCTGATCGACGTGCACCGGCTGCGGGTGATCGCCAAGCCTTACGGCGTGGCCAAGGTCGACGCGGCCCCAGGCATCATGCACATCACCTTCAAGCCGAACCCGCCGTTCGAGCCGCTGCGCATCATCGAGCTGATCCAGAAGAACAAGCACATCAAGCTGGCCGGCAACGACAAGCTGCGCATCGAACGCGCCCTGCCGGAGCCCAAGGACCGCGCGCAGATGGTGCGCGACGTGCTGCGCAGCCTGGGCCCGGTGAAGCAGGCCGAACCAACCGCCCCGGCCTGAACCGCCAGCGTTCACCACCACATCCTCTCCTTCCACATTCTTCTGCTCCACCCATGACCGCAAGCCCTGCCAGCCCCGCCAACGAAGCCACCGAAATCGCCCCCGGGCTGGTCGTCCAGCACATCCGTCCGCCGCTCGCGCTGGCGGACTTCAAGCTCATCGCCTTCGACATGGACTCGACGCTCATCAACATCGAATGCGTCGACGAGATTGCCGACGCCGCCGGCCGCAAGGCCGAGGTGGCGGCCATCACCGAAGCCGCCATGCGGGGCGAGATCACCGACTACAAGGAAAGCCTGCGGCAGCGCGTGGCGCTGTTGCAGGGCGTGAGTGTGGAAAGCATGGCCGAGGTGCTGAACCACCGCCTGCGGCTCAACCCCGGCGCGCGAAAACTGGTCGAAGCCTGCCAGGCGGCGGGCATGAAGGTGCTGCTGGTCAGCGGCGGCTTCACCTACTTTACCGACCATGTGCGCGACCTGCTGAAGATCGACTTCACGCGTTCCAACGTGCTGGAAACGGAGGATGGTTTCCTGTCCGGCCGCATGGTCGTCCAGCACTGGGGCGACATCTGCGACGGCGATGAAAAGCGCATGATGCTGTTGGAAACTTGCGACAGGCTGGGCATTCGGCCGCAGCAGGCGATTGCCATGGGTGACGGCGCCAACGACCTGCCAATGATGGCCGTGGCCGGGCTCTCCGTGGCCTACCACGCCAAGCCGAAGGTCCGCGCGGAGGCCATGATAGCCATCAACTCCGGCGGGCTGGACCGCGTTCTGGATGTCCTCCACTAACTCGGGAGAATTCCTTTTCCATGTCAACACGGAAGGCCTATGATCGTTGATAGATAGCATAGCCGAGCGAATCGGGCATACGAATTGCACGCTAACCAGCCGATCAAGAAGCGTGCCCTGCACAGACCTTATTGTTTCCTTACCAGGAGAGAGTCATGTCCATCTTCACGCGCTACCAAAGCCGCTTCGAAGCGGCCCAAGAAGAAGAAATGTCGGTCCAGGAATACCTGGACCTGTGCAAAAAGGATCCTTCGGCCTACGCCAGCGTCGCCGAACGCATGCTCATGGCCATCGGCGAACCGGAGATGGTGGACACCCGCACCGACTCGCGGCTCTCGCGCATCTTCGCCAACAAGATGATCAAGATCTACCCGGCCTTCAAGGACCTCTACGGCATGGAGGAAGTGATCGAAAGCATCGTGTCCTACTTCCGCCATGCGGCCCAGGGCCTGGAAGAAAAGAAGCAGATCCTTTACCTGCTGGGGCCGGTAGGCGGCGGTAAATCATCACTTGCTGAAAAGCTCAAGCACCTGATCGAACGCGTGCCTTTCTACGCGATCAAGGGCTCGCCGGTGCACGAGTCGCCGCTCGGTCTGTTCAGGCCCGAAGAAGACGCCCAGCTGCTCGAGGACGACTACAACATCCCGCGCCGCTACCTCAACACCATCATGAGCCCGTGGGCCGTGAAGCGGCTGCACGAGTTCGGCGGCGACATCACCAAGTTTCGCGTGGTCAAGCTCCGGCCCTCGGTGCTGTCGCAGATCGCCGTGTCCAAGACCGAACCAGGTGACGAGAACAACCAGGACATTTCGGCCCTGGTCGGCAAGATCGACATCCGCAAGCTCGAGAACTATTCGCAGGATGATCCGGACGCGTATTCCTATTCGGGCGGTCTGTGCCTGGCCAACCGCGGCGTGCTCGAGTTCGTCGAAATGTTCAAGGCGCCGATCAAGGTGCTGCACCCGTTGCTGACCGCCACGCAGGAGGGCAATTACAAGGGCACGGAAGGTTTCGGCGCCATTCCCTTCGACGGCCTGATCCTGGCGCACTCGAACGAATCGGAGTGGCAGGCTTTCAAGAACAACCGCAACAACGAGGCTTTTCTCGATCGGATCTACATCGTCAAGGTGCCGTATTCATTGCGGGTCTCCGACGAGATCCACATCTACGAAAAGCTGGTCAGCAACTCCTCGCTGGCTGCCGCGCCCTGCGCACCCGACACCCTGCGCATGCTGGCCCAGTTCTCGGTGCTGTCGCGGCTCAAGGCGCCAGAGAATTCGAGCATCTTCTCGAAGATGCGCGTGTACGACGGCGAGAACCTGAAGGACACCGACCCCAAGGCCAAGAGCTACCAGGAGTACCGCGATTTCGCCGGCGTGGACGAAGGCATGAACGGGCTCTCGACGCGGTTCGCGTTCAAGATTCTTTCGCGGGTGTTCAACTTCGACCACCGCGAAGTGGCGGCGAACCCGGTGCACCTGATGTACGTGCTGGAGCAGCAGATCGAGCAGGAACAGTACGCCCCCGAGGTGGAAGAAAAGTACCTGCGTTCGATCAAGGAATTTTTGTCGCCGCGGTACGCCGAGTTCATTGGCAAGGAGATCCAGACCTCCTACCTGGAGAGCTATTCCGAATACGGCCAGAACATCTTCGACCGCTATGTGGTGTATGCCGACTTCTGGATCCAGGATCAGGAGTTCCGCGACCCCAACACCGGCGAGATCCTCGACCGCAGCGCGCTCAACGACGAACTCGAAAAGATCGAGAAGCCGGCCGGCATTTCGAATCCGAAGGACTTCCGCAACGAGGTGGTGAACTTCGTGTTGCGGGCGCGCGCCCGCCAGGACGGCAAGAACCCGAGTTGGACGTCCTACGAGAAGCTGCGCGCGGTGATCGAGAAGAAGATGTTCTCCAACACCGAAGAACTGCTTCCCGTGATCTCGTTCAACACCAAGGCGAGCAACGAAGAGCAGAAGAAGCACCAGGATTTCGTGAACCGCATGATCTCCAAGGGCTACACCGAGAAGCAGGTGCGGCTGCTGTGCGAATGGTATCTGCGGGTCCGCAAGTCTTCTTGAGGTCTTCTCGAAACGACGGGAGTCTGAATGTCCGTACGCATCGTCGACAGGCGGTTTGACAGCAAGAACAAGAGCTCGGTCAACCGCAGCCGTTTCATCCAGCGCTTCAAGGGCCAGATCCGCAAGGCCGTGTCCGATGCGATCAACAAGCGCGGCGTTCGCGACCTCGACAATGGCGAGAAGATCGGCATTCCCGGCAAGGACATCAACGAGCCGCAGTTCGAGCATGGCCGCGGTGGCGTGTGGGAAACGGTGCGCCCTGGCAACGACCGCTTCAACCGCGGCGATCAGGTCGACCGGCCGCCGAGCGGCGGCGGTGGCGGCAGCGGCAAGGGCAAGGCCGCGCAGGACGGCGAGGGGCTCGACGAATTCGTCTTCACGCTGTCGAAGGACGAGTTCCTCGACATCTTCTTCGACGAGATGGCGCTGCCCAACCTGGTGAAGCAGCAGCTGGCACGCATCGACCAATACCGCCGCATCCGCGCCGGCTTCGTGCAGACCGGCGTACCGACCAACATCAACCTCAGCCGCACCATGCGCGGCGCGGCTGGCCGGCGCATTGCCATCGGCGGGCCTTATGCGGCGCAGCTGCGGGCGCTGGAGGCCGAGCTCAAGGCGCTGCGGGAGAGCCTGCCGTTCGAGGTGTTCGACACCTCTGAAGAAGCCGAGCGCCTCCGCCGCGAGATGGTGAAGATCCGCGCCAAGATCGAGGCCATGCCCTTCGTCGATACCTTCGACCTGCGCTACAACAACCGCGTGCGGATTCCGCAGCCCACCACGCAGGCGGTGATGTTCTGCCTGCTCGACGTGTCGGGCTCCATGGACGAGGAACGCAAGAGCATCGCCAAGCGTTTCTTCATGCTGCTGTACCTGTTCCTCACGCGCAACTACGAGCGCATCGAGGTGGTGTTCATCCGGCATCACACCGTGGCCTCCGAGGTGGACGAGGACGATTTTTTCACCTCGCGCGAAACCGGCGGCACGGTGGTGTCGAGCGCACTCACGCTGATGCACGAGATCATTGCCGCGCGCTACCCGAGCACCGCCTGGAACATCTACGGCGCGCAGGCGTCGGACGGCGACAACTGGCACGACGATTCGCCCAAGTGCCGTTCGATTCTGGAGAGCGCGATCCTGCCGTTGACGCAGTACTTCGCCTACATCGAAATCACCGACGGCCCGCCGCAAAACCTCTGGGAAGAATACGCCCGCCTGCAGGACGACAAGCCGGGCCGCTTCGCGATGCAGCGCATCGCCAACGTCGCCGACATCTACCCGGTGTTCCGGGAGCTCTTCAAGAAGAAGCAGACGTAAGCCCGGGCAATCACCAGCCGATTGCGCGCCTGCACATCAACCATCACAGGAACCTACGATGTCAGCCCTCATGAAACCCGTGGCGACGCAGTTGCCCAATGGCTCGGAGTGGACCTTCGAGGCCATCGAGGCCTATGACGAGGCCATCGGCAAGGTCGCGGCGCGCTACAAGCTCGATTGTTATCCGCACCAGCTGGAGGTGATCAGCGCCGAGCAGATGATGGACGCCTATGCCTCCATCGGCATGCCCGTGTACTACCACCACTGGTCGTTCGGCAAGCACTTTCTGGCGACCGAGAACCGCTACAAGCGCGGGCAGATGGGCCTGGCCTACGAGATCGTCATCAACTCGAACCCGTGCATCGCCTACCTGATGGACGAGAACACCCTGCCCATGCAGGCGCTGGTGATTGCGCACGCCGCCTACGGCCACAACTCCTTTTTCAAGGGCAACCACCTGTTCCGCCAGTGGACCAGCGCCGACGCCATCGTCGACTACCTGGTGTTTGCCAAGAACTACATCGCGCAGTGCGAGGAGCGCCATGGCGTGGAGGCCGTGGAGCGGCTGCTCGATGCCTGCCATGCGCTCACCAATGTCGGCGTGGACCGCTACAAGCGTTCGCCCCAGCTTTCGCTGGAAAAGGAAACGTTGCGCCAGAAGGAGCGCGAGGAATACCTGCAGGCCCAGGTGAACGACCTGTGGCGCACCCTGCCGCCCAGGGCCGAAGCCGAGGAGCTCGAAATCGAGAAGCGCTTCCCGCCCGAGCCCGAAGAAAATCTGCTGTACTTCATGGAAAAGAACGCGCCGCTGCTCGACCCCTGGCAGCGCGAGGTGGTGCGCATCGTGCGGAAGATCGGCCAGTACTTCTACCCGCAGCGGCAGACGCAGGTCATGAACGAGGGCTGGGCCACCTATTGGCACTACACGCTGCTCAACACGCTGTACGACGAAGGCCGGTTGAACGACGGCTTCATGCTGGAGTTCTTGCAGTCGCGCACCAACGTGGTCTACCAGCCGCCCTACAACAGCCCGTATTTTTCAGGCATCAACCCGTATGCGCTGGGCTTTGCCATGTGGCGTGACATCCGCCGCATCTGCGAGGAGCCGACCGACGAGGACCGCGCCTGGTTCCCCGACATCGCCGGCTCGAATTGGCGCGAGACCTTCGACTTCGCCATGCAGAACTTCAAGGACGAAAGCTTCATTGCCCAATACCTTTCGCCCAAGCTCATGCGCGAGTTCAGGCTGTTCTCGGTGCTGGACGACGATGCCAAGCCCAAGCTGGCCATCGAGGTGATCCATGACGAGGCCGGCTACCGCGAGTTGCGCCATCAGCTGTCGGAGCAATACGACCTGGGCAGCCGCGAGCCGAACATCCAGGTCTGGAACGTCGACCTGCGCGGCGACCGCTCGCTCACGCTGCGACACTTCGCGCACCAGCGGCGGCCGCTGGGCGACTCGAGCGCCACCATGCTGGAGCACATTGCGTACCTGTGGGGTTTCACCGTGCGGCTCGAACGCGAAAACGCCCGTGGCCAGATGGAGCTTGTGGCCGAGCACAAGAACGAAAAGCGCAAGCGCGGCACCGGCACTGGCCGGCCCTGATCCATCGGGAGCGGGCCCGCAATACCCCAGCGCCGCGTTCAACTAAGGGTGAACACCGTGGGGCCGGCGCGCGCGAAAGCGCACCATGCCCGGGGCCGAACGGTGAAGCGCATTGCAAGCCACCGTCGGAACGTCCACCTGCAAGGAGATGGCGACATGGCAAAACTGAACGTCAACGGCGTGGTCCGTGAATTCGAGGCCGAACCCGACACGCCGCTGTTGTGGGTGCTGCGGGAGCAGTTGGGCCTCACCGGCACCAAATACGGCTGTGGCATCGCCCAGTGCGGCGCCTGCACCGTGCACCTGGACGGCGTGCCCACCCGCAGCTGCGTGCGGCCCGTCTCCACCGTGGAGCCCGGCGAGAAGATCGTCACCATCGAAGGCCTGTCGACCGACGGGCAGCACCCGGTGCAAAAGGCCTGGGCTGCCCTGGACGTGCCGCAGTGCGGCTTCTGCCAGAGCGGCATGATCATGGCCACCACCGCGCTGCTCAAGGCCAAGCCGCAACC